>NZ_VPEJ01000129.1:0-1269 GCF_013417245.1 Acinetobacter sp. YH16042 | reverse complement strand
GAATCCATTCTTGTTTTTAGCGTCCTAGCCGGTCTTTGAAAAAAACTGCCCCCAGGAATCGAGCGCAGCGAGATTCAATAGAGTTTGAGCGAAGCGAAAACATAGGGCAGTTTTAAATGCCGTTTTTAATTTTTTTGGGCTTTTAATAATAAAAAAGCTTTTAAATGCTTTTAAGCAGTCTGAAAGCATTGATATACGTGCGTTTCAGAGGACATAAGACGACACTTAGTGTGCTAAAAGACGACACTTAGTGTGCTAGAAATTCTCAATAAGACGACACTTAGTGTGCTTTGAAAGACAAAATAAAACATGTCGTTTTAAGCACGTTTAGTTTGCAAGATGCGACAAAATAAAATATGTCTGCTTATTGCTTCTTGATAAGGCTTCACATAAGATCAATAAGACGACATAATAAAATAAGACGCTATATGAAAGATTTAATTGTGAAAGATAACGCTTTAATTAATGCCAGCTACAATCTTGACCTAGTGGAACAACGGTTAATTCTTTTAGCAATAATTGAAGCCCGTGAAAGTGGTAAAGGTATTAATGCGAATGACCCTTTAACTATTCACGCAGAGAGCTATATCAACCACTTTGATGTATTGAAAAATGGTGCTTATCAAGCACTAAAAGAAGCCTGTAAAGACTTGTTTGCTCGTCAATTTAGCTATCAAGAACCAAGAGGAAAAGGAGTAGCTCATATTACCTCACGTTGGGTTTCTCAAATTGCATACATCGAAAAAACGGCATCTGTTGAGTTAATTTTTTCACCTGCAATTATCCCTTTAATAACTCGGCTAGAAAAACAATTTACGAGCTATGAGTTAGAGCAAGTAAAAGGGCTTTCCACTGGCTACGCCATTAGACTTTATGAACTTTTGATTGCTTGGCGTAGTAGTGGGAAAACACCAATTATTGAGCTAAGTGAGTTCAGAGAAAGATTGGGAGTATTAGAAAGTGAATATCATCGAATGCACGACTTTAAAAAGCGTGTTTTAGAACCATCATTAAAGCAAATCAATGAAAATACAGATATTACTGTCAAAGAAGAACAGCACAAAAGAGGACGTAATATTATTGGTTTTTCATTCCGATTTAAACAGAAGGCACAGCCAAAAAAACAACAAAAAACCGACCCTAAACGAGATCCAAACACACCTGATTTCTTTGTCGAAATGACCGATGCACAACGGCATTTGTTTGCACACAAATTATCTGAACTGCCCGAAGTTGGTAGCGAATATGCAGAGATCGGAGAGTCATCCG
>NZ_VPEJ01000128.1:0-1276 GCF_013417245.1 Acinetobacter sp. YH16042 | reverse complement strand
GCCACTGCTGTCCCATAGTTTGACTTAAATAAAAAACCTGAGTCCAAAATAGTTAAAATGTAAGTGCTAACAAAGACTTCAACTATAAAGGATTCAGGTTTTGTCACATCAGAATACCGTATTTCATCAATTACTCAAGCCTATTTTAAGACAGGATTTTGAACGTTTAGCAAATCAACACCATCATGGGCAAAAGCTACGATCTGCAACTCGATGGGATCAATTCATTGCGATGCTTATGTCCCAACTCTCTTGCAGACAAAGTTTAAGAGATATTCAGTCAAATCTGGAATCTCAACAGGAAAAGCTATATCACCTTGGTGCTAAGAAGATTGCACGAAGTACACTTGCTAGAATTAACGAAGAACAACCTGCTAGTTTATACCAACAACTTTTTAGCAACCTACTTAAGCACTGTGAAAATTCTAAAATTGCTCATAAGTTTCGATTTAAGAATCCATTGTATTCACTTGATGCCAGTCATATCGATTTATCACTTTCACTATGTGCGTGGGGAAAAGTACATGAATCAAAAGCGAGTATAAAACTCACAGTAGGATTAAATCATAGTAATACCATTCCTGAGTTTGTAGCGCTTGGAAATGGAATAGAAAATGATATGGTGCAAGGAAGACCTTTCAAATTTCCATCAGGGAGTATTGTGGTATTTGATAAAGGTTATGTTGACTATCAATGGTTTGCAGAAATGACGGATCGGAAAGTCAGTTTTGTTACACGATTACGTCCTAAAACAGTCTATCAAGTAAAATCAAAGAATAAGATACTAACTTGCAAAGGAATTCTTGCGGATGAAAATATTGAATTAAGTAGTGCTTACGCAAAAAAACGTGGAGCACCTAAATTATTAAGACGTATCGAATTTTATGATAAGGACAAAAAGAGAACGTTTGAATTTTTAACCAATAACTTTCATTTAGCAGCATCAACAATAGCGGCTATTTACAAAGATCGTTGGAAAGTGGAATTATTCTTCAAAGCGATCAAACAAAATCTAAAATTGAAAGCATTTATTGGTCGCAGTCGAAATGCAATATTAACGCAAATATGGATCGCTTTAATTGCATATTTATTGGTGAGTTTTGTAAAGCATCTGGCTCAAGAGGGTTGGACTGTTCAACGAATGTTAAGAATTATCCAAGTGAACTTATTCGAAAGGAAGTATTTGAAATCGCTATTCTCACCAGACAAGAGGGTGATAAAACAAGAGGAACCTCAATTGAGGTTCCTCTTGTGATTTTTGTGGGACAGCAGTGGC
>NZ_VPEJ01000127.1:0-1286 GCF_013417245.1 Acinetobacter sp. YH16042 | reverse complement strand
GCGGTCGAGCTCCGCCTGGGCGAAAAAAGCGGCTGCTTTACGTAGAATTTCATTGGCGCGTTGCAGTTCTTTATTTTCGCGTTCGAGTTGTTTGATACGTTCTTGGTCTGAAAGCTGCTGTACTTTAACTGGATTTTGTTTATCTAAATATTTTTGATACCAAACACGTAGTGTTTCAGGAGTACAACCCTTGCGCAGTATACTGCTCAGGGAGCAATAGCGGTGATCGCAGCCCAATTCGATGGATAATCTTTCTCGGATTCAATCAATAATTGAACCGCTCTTTCTCTGATTTCAGGGGTATATTTTACTTTTTTCATCGGGACATTCTCTCAGAAAGCTTGGTCTCCGACAAACCCGGTACGGTTCAAGGTGAGATTTCTAAAATATATGTAGACAAAAATTCAATCAAAACAGCACCAAATAATAATGATATTAGATATTTTTCTATAAAAGAAGTTCACTCAAATCCTAAAAATAATGTAGTGAAAAATAATTTAGCGATTGAATGTTCACAAGGTCTTTTCTTGAGCCCATTTACTAATCAATGGGAACCTATTTTTCAAAGAGGCTATATTATTGGTACTCTAAAAACCTATGAATATTATAGCTATACAACTGTTTGCGATGATGTCAGAGGAAAATATTCTAATAACATTATTATTAATACAAACAGAATTGGATTTTAATAATAGCCTAAGCAGAACAAGCTTCTCAAAAGCTCTTCTATAAAAATATAAAAACCTATAAAAGCAAAAGCACATGCTCTCAACTTCTCAACTCGTTACCCAAGCGTCGCACTTCGTGCTTTGGCTTTGGTGAACGGTTGAGAGAGTTTCGGCAATACTCTCCCTAAAGGCGGTCATTTAAAAAAATGACACATCCTTTAAGTATTGCCGATTTACCGCATATTCTTTTGGCTTCGGAGCCACGTATATCGGTCGTATCCGCACATAGCTTTGCAGACTATGCAGACAAGGACTAAAGGTCTTGCACCTTCTCCCACGCGCTCCCTGTCGAAGTATGGCGGTATCTCTGCGAGGGTTTCCCCAACATGCAACTTAACCAACCTATACAGCTACTCTTAACGCTCCGCTTTTGTGAGATTCCCCTGTAGCGGTTTAGCCTTTCGACTATCGCTACGTTGCACCAGTGACACTTATTCCCTCCACATGCAACGCATGCCAATCCCTAAAACGGACACGCAGAAGCAGGCAAAGCTCGATCTATGATGCTTATTTGATGATTTAAAACACGGATTAACGAAGACTTATCATTTTGAGACT
>NZ_VPEJ01000126.1:0-1291 GCF_013417245.1 Acinetobacter sp. YH16042 | reverse complement strand
TTTTTAAATGCTTTTAGATGGCTTGAAAGCATTATGAATAAAGGGTTTTAGCTCTTATATGTCCACGTTTACCTTGCAATATGTCCACGTTTACCTTGCAATATGTCCACGTTTACCTTGCAATATGTCTACGTTTACCTTGCATTAGTACACAAATAATATTAACGTGTATTTATACACAATAAAAAAATAGTGGCTATGAGAGATTTAGTCGTAAAAGACAATGCCTTAATCAACGCAAGCTATAACTTAGACTTAGTAGAACAACGTTTAATTTTATTGGCTATTGTTGAAGCAAGGGAAAGTGGGAAAGGGATTAATGCAAATGATCCATTAGAAGTTCATGCAGATAGTTATATCAATCAATTTGGTGTACACCGTAATACAGCTTATCAAGCCTTAAAAGATGCTTGTAAGGATTTATTCGCGCGTCAATTTAGCTATCAAGAGAAAAAAGCTAATGGGAATATCCGAAATGTTATGAGTCGTTGGGTATCTCAAATTGCTTATAACGACAATGAAGCAACTGTAGACTTAATATTTGCACCTGCTGTTGTTCCCTTCATAACCAGACTGGAAGAACAATTTACTAAATATGAATTACAGCAAGTTAGTAGTCTTAGTAGCGCTTATGCCATTCGCTTATATGAGCTTCTAATTCAGTGGCGAAGCGCTGGTAAAACCCCAACCATAGAACTACAAGAATTTAGAAAGAAGTTAGGCGTTCTTGATAATGAATATTTACGGATGGCTCATTTAAAAGAGCGTGTTTTAGAGCTTTCAATTAAACAAATAAATGAGCATACGGATATAACTGTAAAATATGAACAGCATAAAAAAGGTCGATCAATTTCAGGTTTTTCTTTTACGTTTAAACAGAAGAAAAAGGATAATCCATCAATAGAAAGAGATCCGAATACCTTAGACCTTTTTTCAAAGATGACCGATGCTCAACGGCATATGTTTGCAAACAAACTTTCAGAACTCCCTGAAATGGGTCGCTATTCACAAGGAACAGAAAGCTATCCTCAATTTGCTGTTCGTATTGCTGAGATGCTACAAGACCCTGAAAAAATCAAAGAACTATCCCCATACCTAAAAAAAGTGGGATACATGCCATCAAATAAAAAGGACACCGTAAATGGCTAAGTTATCACTAAGTGAAGTATCTAAAAAATTTCATGTGGATAGATCAACCATTTACAGAGCTGTACGTAATGGACGTTTATCACGCTCCAGTGATGGACAATTCGATCTAGCAGAGGTCATACGATGCTTTGGAGAACCTGAG
>NZ_VPEJ01000125.1:0-1296 GCF_013417245.1 Acinetobacter sp. YH16042 | reverse complement strand
TTAGGACAGTTATTAATAATACGTAGTAAGCCTTGTAAATTAACCACATCAGGTCAGCAAGTATTTGAATATTTAAAGAAAAGTCAAAGATTGGAACAGAATTTTTTACATGATTTGATGAATAAGTCACAAGCTGAATTTTTTAAAGTGGTTATTGCATCTAATGCCGATAGCCTAGCAACCTGGTTACTTCCAACCCTCAAAGATGTACTTATAAAAAATAAAATATTGCTGAATCTAATCGTTGATGATCAGGCTCATACATATTCCTTACTAGAAAAAGGAATTGTTAATGCGTGTATCTCAATTGAACCTAAACCTATGAAAGGATGTAATTCTCAATATCTAGGTGTGATGAAATATAGAATGATCGCAACAAAAGCATTCATAAAAAAATGGTTTGCTAGTGGCATAAATAGACAAGCCCTATGCTTAGCACCTGCTGTAATATTTAATGAAAAAGACCATCTTCATTTTGATATTTTAGTAAAGCAATTCGGTCTAACAAAGGCTAGCTACCCTTTTCACTTAATACCCTCTTCAGAATCTTTTTTGACCGCTATACGACTTGGAATAGGTTACGGAATGGTTCCAGAATTCCAATTAAATAGCCTCTATGATCAAGATGAAATGATTGATTTATGTCCAGAATTAGAAAATAAAGTTCAACTCTACTGGCATCATTGGATTCATCAACCTTACCATTTAGAAAGTGTTACAGACCATATAATTAAGTACTCAAAACTCATCTTAAAATAAAATGATTGAGCCTGATTCCCTACCTATTTAACATAATAGAGCTTATACGAAACACATTTTAAAATAGTATTATTTATCAACAACTTAAAAACCCAACCTTGAGCACAAAATGCACAAAAATTAGCTTCTGTAATAAGTCGGTGAGTTTTTAAGCAACTTTGTAATATTTAGCCACTAAAATTGGTTAAAAAAATACTCAATTTCCGCATTTTGCCCAAGTAACAAGACTCTTGCATCCGAAATTATCCCCAATTTTTGTGGATAAAATTTAGGCTATTTTGTACGCCCTGGCGCACAGTAATTTAGGGACTTTGCGGATATTCACCTCAACCCATTTTTACTATGATGAAGTCATCAGGAACAGGAAGTTCCACACAATAATAAGAATACAGATACGCACAAGGACAGTAAGGTACGACAGGAGTTATACCGAGCAAACCAATACGAAAAACCTCGGCAGGATGCCGGTGTTTTTTTATTCCTTAAATTACCTATCAGATGGCGATGTATACATCTCATAACTTGATTGTTTATATG
>NZ_VPEJ01000124.1:0-1313 GCF_013417245.1 Acinetobacter sp. YH16042 | reverse complement strand
TGAACTGAACAAGGGAAATGAGCGGTATCCTGCCAGACAGGATACCGACATTCACGAGGTTTCGATGGTTAGTGCGCCGCATCGGAGCGGGCCTGCTACCAGTCGTCGGTTAGACGACTGGCGACTTCTCGGTGGCAGCCCCACGGAGCCGAAGGAGCACCAGCCCCAACGAAACCAGTACCGCCATCGCCGTGGCGTAACAGATCACGGGCCACGCTGTGTCACCGTTTAAAAGTGCCACCGCCAATGTCCCGACAATGCTGACTATCAGGCTTTGAACGCAGAAGTAGAACGCGACCGCTGATCCCGCGATGTCGTCGAACTCTGCCAAAGCGCCGTTCGCGGTAACGGACACCGTGAAGACAATACCGACCGCGACAACCCACATCGGTAGGATGAAGGTGAGGAATGACGGCGAGCCGTAAAGTTCGCCGATCCCCAACAGGACCGCTCCGCAAACAAGCAACGCCATCCCACGCGCCACGCATCCTGCGATGCCCCATCTGGCGACAAAGGACTTCGCGAAACGGGTTGTCACGATCATTACAAGCGCGACAGTGGCGAAGGCAAAGCTGAATCCGATCTCGGAATATTCCGCTTGGCCTATGAGCACACGGGGAGCCGTCGAGAAGAAGACGAAGTAGGTGCCCATACCGGCGCTAAAGCCGACAGTGTAAACCCAAAAAGCCGGACTCGCGAAGATCGGCAAGACAGATCGGCGCGTCTTGACTTGATCCAGAGGGCGGGTTTCGTGCCACCTGAAACCCGCATTTAGGAGTGCGAGCATCGCCAGTATAGCCAAAGTAATGAATATCGCCTGCCATCCCAAGAACTCGCCGATCAATACTCCGGCGATAGGGCCGAGCGCAGGCACGAACGCCAGCATCGAACTGAAAAGGCCGTAGATGACGACACCCTCAGGACGGTTGGCATAAACGTCGCGAACCGTCGCGAACGTCGCCACCAGCATGGCCGACGCGCCCACTGCTTGAAGTAGACGGAAAGCGACAAAGGCCGGTGCAGTTGAAGACCAAGCTGCTCCCAGAGACGCAATGACGAAAGCCGTTGCGCCCGCAAGTAGAATTGGCCGTCGCCCGATTCTGTCTGAGAGCGGACCAAAAATCACCTGGCCCACGCCGAGCATCACCATATAGAGGCTCAACGTGAGTTGGATCATAGCGGGCGTCGTGTTCAGGATGCCGGGCATCGCTGGAACGACAGGGAGATAAATATCCATCGCCAGTGAAGCGAGGATGTCGAAAGGAGCCATCAGCAGCAGTGCTGCCGGCAGCGTATAGGCCCACGCGGGGCGT
>NZ_VPEJ01000123.1:0-1322 GCF_013417245.1 Acinetobacter sp. YH16042 | reverse complement strand
TCCGTTGCATGTTTTTAAAATGGGACATTCCACGCGACAGTATTCAAAAAATACTCTGTACACGACAAATTTCACAGAACCCTTATCCTATCAGGATTCTGCTTTCTTAAAATTGCCAAAATTTCCTTAAACTCTTCTTTTTTCCCAAAACCAATTAAACGCTGAATCGCCATTTGAACATAGTCTAAACCATAGCGAAATAAACTCATTGAGAGTCGTCCATGCTTCTTTATTTTTATCGCTTTTTTTTGATTATGTTGCCATTCACCCGTTAAGTAACACCAACAGAAGCTTATAGCTAACACCGCAATCAATTTTTTCACTCGTCTAGGGTCTGTCAAGCGCGTATTTTCAAGATTAAACCCGCGTCCTTTGAGACAACTGAATAAGGTTTCAATTTCCCAGCGTAATGCATAATCCTGAATAGCATTGGCATTAAACTGAGGAGAAACGACGAGTAAAAGCTCTCCATTTTCTAACTGTAGTGCACTTATATATAGTTTCACCCGACCAACCAAAATCCGTCGTTTACGACATTCAATTTGACCAACTTTAAGATGGCGAAATAAATCACTAATTTTATGATTCTTTCCTAAATGATTGGTGACAATGAAGTTTTTTTAACACGAATGCAGAAGTTGATGTCTTGTTCAATTAACCATGTAAACCACTGCTCACCGATAAACTCTCTGTCTGCGAACACATTCACAATACGGTCTTTACCAAAAATGGCTATAAAGCGTTGAATCAAAGCAATACGCTCTTTCGTATCTGAATTTCCACGTTTATTAAGCAATGTCCAAAGGATAGGTATCGCTATTCCACGATAAACGATTGCGAGCATCAGGATATTAATATTTCGTTTTCCCCATTTCCAATTGGTTCTATCTAAAGTCAGTTGCACTTGGTCGAATGAAAACATATTGAAAATCAACTGAGAAATTTGACGATAATCAAAATACTGACCTGCAAAGAAGCGCTGCATACGTCGATAAAATGATTGTGGTAAACACTTGATGGGCAAGGCTTTAGATGCAGAAGAAAGATTACATGTTTGCTTTAAAATAATCACAAGCATGATGAGCGCAAAGCACTTTAAATGTGACTTGTTCCATTTTAGAGATTTGTTTAAGATAAGATATAACTCATTGAGATGTGTCATAGTATTCGTCGTTAGAAAACAATTATTGTGACATTATTTCAATGAGTTATCTATTTTTGTCGTGTACAGAGATTTAATCGTTATTTTACTAATCTCCCTCGATCCCCCTTTAATAAAGGGGGAAGTTCAAACTTATAGAAGTTGCGAGGAGCTTTATCAA
>NZ_VPEJ01000122.1:0-1351 GCF_013417245.1 Acinetobacter sp. YH16042 | reverse complement strand
GGAAGGTATGTTAAATTTTCAAAAAAAAATTATCAATAATTATTTTAGATTTTCTGAAATTAACATAATACACGTTATACGAAATTAAAAAATGGAGCCTAAAGCTCCATTTTTTAATAATTTTTTTAAATTGCTAAGCGCAAATTTAGTGCTTTTACAACTTTAATCACAGTATCAAAACTAGGGTTAACATCACCAGAAAGTGCTTTATAAAGACTTTCTCGGCCTAAACCTGTGTCTCTTGATAATTGAGCCATTCCTTTAGCTTTAGCAATGTTACCTAAAGCTTTTGCAATGAATGCGGCATCACCATTAGATTCTTCTATACATGCTTGTAAGTAAGCCTGCATATCTTCTTCTGTTTTAAGATGCTCAGCACTGTCCCATTTGCGAAGTTTAATAGCCATTTATAGCTCCTCCTCTAAATCTTGTGCCAATTGCAGGGCAAGTTTTATATCTTTACTTTGCGTAGACTTGTCTCCGCCTGCTAAAAGAATAACGACCCTTTGCCCTTGCTTACAGTAATAGATCCTATAGCCTGGTCCAAAGAAGAAACGTAATTCAGAGACACCTTCACCAACTGGTTCAGTATCTCCAAAGTTTCCATCTTCAACCCGATCAATTCGGACTTGTATGCGTCTTTTTGCCTGCTGGTCTTTTAACTTGGTGAACCAGTCATCAAAGACTTCAGTGGTATATATTGAGTACATAAGATTAATGTATCCTATAGGATACATTCATGCAAGAAATAAACTTGAATGTATGGGGCTTATAACAGAATTTCGTATAACAACCATTATGTTAAATGCGGGATAAATCAAGATATTTGTTTTATAAATTCAGTTTTATTTCTTGGCGAAACCATGATTGATTCATGAATACCATCTTTTTTATATTCAATTCTTATTCTATCTAAAGATAAAGCTGGAGCTGATAAAGAGTCTGATGTTTCCTCGATCTTTTCAATGCTATTCAATGGAATTTCCCACTTTAAGAAGATACTGTGTATCTTTAATATCTCACCGTCTACAACATAGTATGTTGTTGGAATGGGTAACCAAACCACTAGAGCTAAAGAACTTAAAAGGACGGAAAAAATTATATTTGCATGTAAATTTTGGCTATCAAAATGACTATAGACTAAGGTTAAAAGCAGTAAAGAACTTCCTGTCAAAACTATAATCACCCACCAATCTATTTTTGATTTATATTTTTGCATTATTGAATTTCTCTAAAATTAACATAATACACCTTATACGAAAGGCCCTATTTACGGGCCTTTTAATCATCTGATTAACATAAAATCTCTTATACGCAGTGGCGGCTAACGCCACTATACAAGGCAACAGAC
>NZ_VPEJ01000121.1:0-1355 GCF_013417245.1 Acinetobacter sp. YH16042 | reverse complement strand
AAAAGTGATAATTTTATAAAACACTATATATAGTATATTTGTTGTTGATTTTACACTATATGTAGTATAAATTGTATTGATATTAATCAGAATGAGATAAAAAATATGGCTAATAATGCTAAAAAAACTTCCAGCAAAGTCGCTTCTAAGGCATCAGAGATTTTGCGAGATCCTTCATCTTCAGCTATAGCAAAAAAGTTATCAGCTTCTGCATTAGCTCAAACCAAAACAAATAAACAGACAGGGAAAGAAATGGAAACTACTGCTTCTGCTGTATTAAAGAGCAATAAATATAGTCAAGAAACTAAAGAGATTGCGGCTTCTCTTGTTTCTCAATCAAATAAGAATCGATAATCTCAGGAGAATAAAAGGTCTCAAATTAATATGAGATTAATTATTGAGAGCGTGGGCGATGTCCTACGCTTTCTTATTTTTTTTCTGTTTTTTTACTATATCTAATTCGGGTGATTTTTCTTCCAGGATTTTCACTAGTGGAGATAGATCATAGATACTTCGGCCTTTATATTTATTGCTGTCTCTAGAAGTTTTATTCCTAATTATAAATCCCTTTGTTTCAAGCCCTGCTAGAGTTCGTTGTACAGTTCTAGTAGATACACCTATTCGGTGAGCAATTCCTGCTTGTGAGGGATATGGGAATTCTTCTTTTTTCCACCAATGTGTTAACAAGTTAAGTAAAACATTAATTTCTATAGAAGAGAGACCTAATTCTTTTTGAGCATAAATTAAAGTAGTTGGAACAGGAGTAAAACCTAGTATTAGAGAAGTCTCCCCCCATTTCTCTTTTAATTCAAAATTTAACATAAATTTTTTATAAACCTATTCATATATATATATAAATTAATATATATATAGTACGCCAAAATTGTCGTAGTTGATAGTGACATACTTGTCTTATAACCTCTAATAATAAAAGTTAACTTAATTTAATTTTCTTAGGTATTTAGGGCTCGAAATGTTCACTAGAACTGTTCAAACGCTTAAAAATAGTACTGACTTAGTTCAGAGATTTACTATGCCTGAAATTAAAGAAGATTTTGAATTACGTAAACTTTCTCGTAGAGAAAGAAATAATCATTACATTTTAATTTTTAAAAACGTCATCAATCAAAAGAAAGATTGGGAAGACGTAAAAGTTGTTGCTGAAATTCAGGAACGAAATAGCCGGCTAAGATTTAATATCAAAGCATCTAAACAGTATCCAGAATTAGCTTCTTATGAGAAGGTTTTAGAAGAAAAAATTAATGCTATCATTAATACGAATTCTTTATTAATCTCATAAAAACTTAAGGATAGCTGTGTCCCCACCTCATATCTTACCTGAGGAGGATTATAAT
>NZ_VPEJ01000120.1:0-1367 GCF_013417245.1 Acinetobacter sp. YH16042 | reverse complement strand
TAAATCAGATGTAGTCTTATAGAATCTATTTTTAAAAAATATCAGTAGGACAAAATCAAATTTTTAGAGAGCGTTCAAAATTCTGTGTCAGCCGAATTGGCTAGAGTTTAATTATATCATCGAGCCTGCCTTCAAAGTAAATCGATAACTGTGTGATGGTTTGCCCCCAGTTTGTCACCGGCATTGTCCATTTTTCAGAAGCCTGTTGAATGCCAATATACAGCAATTTCAGCAGGCTATTTTCATTCGGGAAAGCCCCCTTGGTTTTGGTCAGTTTTCTGAATTGGCGATGTACTGCTTCAACCGCATTGGTGGTATAAATTGGCTTCCTAACCGCTTTCGGATATTTGAAATAGGCACTGAGTAAATGCCATTTTTCACGCCATGAACGAATGACTTTCTCGTATTTATCCCCCCATTTGGCTTCCAGCTCATCTAGCGCCATTTCAGCTGCCTGCTTGGTATCTGCTCGGTAAACAGGCTTCAGATCAGCCATAAAGGCTTTTTGATCCTTACTGGCCACATAACGCAAGCTATTGCGGATTTGGTGAATAATACATAACTGCACTTCTGTCTGCGGAAATATCGCAGCAATTGCTTCAGGGAAGCCTTTAAGCCCATCAACGCAGGCGATCAGAATGTCTTGTATGCCACGGTTCTGCAAATCTGTGAGTACGCTGAGCCAATAATTAGCACCTTCACTTTCTGATAGGTAAAGACCCAGCAGTTCTTTATGGCCTTCGGTATTTAATCCCAGTACGGTATAAACGGCTTTGTTGACATAACGGCCTTCATCCTTGATCTTGTAATGGATGGCATCGAGCCACACAAAGGGATATACGGCATCAAGCGGCCTCTGTTGCCAGGCACGTAATTCGGGGATTAGCTTGTCTGTAATATTGGTAATGGCACCCTCGGAAATATCCAGTGCATACATATCGGCAATATGTTTTTGAATATCACGGTAGCTCATGCCGAGCGCAAACAGTGAGATGACTTTACTGTCGATCTCTTCAGAGAGTTTGGTTTGATTTTTCTTGACGAGTTGAGGCTCAAAATCACCAGTGCGATCACGAGGTGTTTCCAGTTCAAATGAACCGGAGGATGATTTTACGGTCTTGCGAGAGTAACCATTCCTGCGATTGGATGGTTTAGGATTTTCTTCCAGATAGTTTTCAATTTCAGCATTTAAAGCCGCTTCTGTCAGCTGTTTGATTAGTGGTGTCAGGATACCGTTTTCACCAGTGAGGGGTTGTCCTGATTGTAATTGTTTTAAAGCTGCTTCGAAATCAAAGTTGTTTGCCATGATGTGTCATTTCCTGTTTGATTCAGTTTATTGAAATGACACAGATTTTTGAACACTACCG
>NZ_VPEJ01000011.1:0-96376 GCF_013417245.1 Acinetobacter sp. YH16042 | reverse complement strand
AGCAAGTAACTTGGACCAGTGTTGATCATTTAGCATTGTTCGAGGCATAGCGAGTGTAAAATTGGGTTTGGCGATTTAATTTTACTATCTCGCTATTTTTTTAATCAACAAATGTCAACAGACCCTATTCAACGTGACTAAGACTCATCGGTAAGTGTAATTGCCTGACTCAACGCCTCATGTAAACGTGCGACAGAAATAATTTCTACACCTGAAATCGGTTTTTGCGGTGCATTCCCACGCGGTAAAATAATGGTTTTAAAACCATGCTTAATGGCTTCTTTGAGTCGTTCCTGTCCATTCGGTACAGGGCGGATTTCGCCTGAAAGGCCGACTTCACCAAATACAGCCAAATGCTGTGGCAGGGCTTTAGCTCTTAAGCTAGAGGCGCAGGCTAAAAGTACCGCAAGGTCAGAACCGGTTTCAGTGATTTTTAAACCACCGACGACATTGACATAGACATCTTGTCCAGCGGTTTGTACGCCACCATGACGGTGCATAACCGCTAAAAGCATGTTTAAACGGTTTTGTTCTAAACCTAAGGCCACGCGTCGAGGTTGTCCGTGCGCATCATCTACCAAAGCCTGAACTTCAACCAAAAGTGGACGTGTACCTTCACGGCTAATCATGACGATAGAGCCCGGAATGGCTTCATCATAACGACTCAGGAAAATGGCGGAAGGGTTTGATACCTCGCGCAGTCCTTTATCAGTCATGCCAAATACACCAAGCTCGTTGACCGCACCAAAACGGTTTTTCACCGCACGAATCATACGGAAGCGCGAGTCAGACTGACCTTCAAAATACAAAACACAATCGACCATGTGCTCAAGCACGCGAGGGCCTGCCAAAGAACCTTCTTTCGTTACGTGACCGACAATAAACAGCGCAGTGCCACTATTTTTGGCAAAGCGAGTCAGGAGTGCAGCCGATTCGCGAATTTGGGAAACACCGCCCGGCGCAGACTGGAGTGTCTCGGTGTATAAGGTTTGGATCGAATCTAAAATGGCAACGGCAGGGCGTTCATGTGCCAAAACTTCACAAATACGCTCGACACAGGTTTCTGCCATGACTTTGAGTTGATCGGTCGGCAAATCTAGGCGCTGGGCACGTAGAGCAACCTGAGACAAAGATTCCTCACCTGTGACATATAAGGCAGAACTTTTACTCGCCGCCATATAGGTTGCGGTTTGTAGCAAAATAGTGGATTTACCAATGCCGGGGTCACCACCGATGAGTACAACTGAACCTGTGACCAGTCCACCGCCGAGCACACGGTCAAATTCACCAATACCTGTTGCCATTCGGGTTTCATGCGAAACAGAAACTTGATTTAAGGTGGTCACAGCAGCAGCTTGACCTGCATAGCCACCGCCCATTTTAGGCTGTGCACGGTGTGTAACAGCGGGTGCAATACTGACTTCGACTAATGAATTCCATTCACCACATTCGGTACATTGACCGGCCCATTTGGGATGATCAGCACCACATTGTTCACATCGATAGACACTTTTTGCTTTCGCCATAATATTTACTGTGCACAAACTCAAATTGAGTCACAGCATAGCGGTGAATATATCGAAAAACCAAGTTTTTCTCGCATGAAATGACTGTTGAAGGTCAATTGATGTCGTTTTATTTTCAAGAGCTGCACTTTTTTACATAGTAAGCACTTTATAATAGCGCATTATATTTTTTGAAATGGGTCACCACATGACTGAACTATTACGACATATCGATGCCATCGCACGTGAAAAAAATCGTGATGTGTTATTTGTGCATTTTGAAGAATATGATCATCAACATCCTGAAAAAAATACGGTGCGTAATGATGTTATGCACTGGTTTGACCTGCAAAATATCGACTATTTCCCTTGTATGGGGCTAGAAGGTGAGTCTTTAATCGATAGCTATACAGGTGATTTATACCTTGACGTGCCTTTTGATGAAAGCAGCCCTGCATATAAAACCCTCAGTGAATACCTTGAAGATGAACAAGGGAACATGAAAATTCAGGGGGTATTGTTCTTTTCTTTATCTTTGGAAATTGCCCTAGAAATCGAAGCTGATCTGATGGAAGCCAGTGCTGTAGATTCTGAATATGCTGAAAATGAGTTTGGTGACCAATTTGGTGAAGGCTTTATTGAAGATACTGAATCAGATCCAAAAGATGAAGCAGCCAATGAAAGCAACACGAAAAACGACAAATTTGATGATGGTCAAATTGGTACGATTCAATAAGTAAATATTGATTTTCAGTCCGAATAAAAAAGCCACGTGAATTCACGTGGCTTTTTGTTTAGCAGGGGATTAGTACAATTCACCTGATTTACGACGTTCAATAAAATCTTTCGATTCTTTTACAATGATGCCTGAGAGCAATAACAGTGCAATACAGTTTGGTGCAGCCATCAAACCGTTAAAGGTATCGGCAAATAGCCAAACGAGATCAAGTGTTACGACACAGCCGACAAATACTGATGCGATGTAAATTAAGCGATAAATCATTACTGATTTTTCACCTAACAGGTAAGTACAGCATTTTTCACCATAATAGCTCCAACCCAGAATGGTTGAATAAGCGAAGAAAATAATACCGAAAGTCACGACCCAACCACCGAAGCCAGGAAGTAGTTTGTCAAAAACACTGATCGTTAATACGGCACCCGTTTGATCACCAAAGCTTTGTCCTGCCATGATGAAGCCCATGACAAGTACGATACCTGTAATTGAGCAAACAATGATGGTGTCTAAGAACGTACCTGTCATAGAGACAAGACCTTGACGTGCTGGGTGGTCAGTTTTTGCAGCCGCAGCGGCAATGGGTGCTGAGCCCATACCTGCTTCATTAGAGAATACACCACGTGCCACACCATAACGAATCGCAGCACCAATCGCACCACCCGCAGCAGCTTCGCCCGTAAATGCATAGCTAAAGATCATTTTTAGTGCAGGGATCACCAATTCAAGGTTGGTGAAAATAATGATTAAGCCACCCAATACATAACCTACCGCCATAATTGGAACAATAAATGAAGAGGCTTTAGAAATGGATTTGATGCCGCCTAAAATAACGAGTGCAGAGAATATGGTGATAACGATTGCAGTGGTGAGTGTGCTGATCCCTAAGCTGTTTTGCACAGCAAGCGCGACAGTATTGGACTGTACTGAGCTACCAATACCAAAGGATGCCAAAGTACCAAATAGGGCAAATACCACAGCCAACCATTTCCACTTAGGCCCAAGTCCACGTTCGATGTAATACATCGGACCACCGTTCATTTCGCCATTTTCATTTTTATGACGAAACTTTACAGCGAGTACACCTTCACCATATTTGGTTGCCATACCAAAGAGCGCGGTTATCCACATCCAAAACACTGCGCCCGGACCACCGAGCACACAAGCGGTGGCTACACCGGCAATATTACCTGTACCAATGGTGGCAGAAAGTGCGGTCATAAGTGAGGCGAAATGAGAAATATCGCCATCATGTTGATTGGCTTTAGGATGCTTGCCAAAGACTTGTTTGAATGCGAACGGCAACATGCGAAATTGCCAGAAAAGTAGTCGGAAGGTGAGGAATACACCTGTTCCGACAATGAGGACCAACATGTACGGGCCCCAGACCCATCCACTGAGTGTTTCCATGATATTTTGAATTTCTTGCATAGTATCTTCTTCTTATCGGCCCTGAGTGAGTGAATGCTACATTTTTGATATCTGTAGCAATTGATATGCCATTGTTAGAAACTTCCATGATTTTTGGCATAAATTTTTATCGTTGGTAAAATATTTTTTGCATAAAATTTAAGTTATTACAAGTAAATTGTTGTTTTATTGGTCGCTTTGAAATGTGAACTGGCGCTAAGATTTTTATATATAAGAAAAATAAATTAACTTTGTCACTTAATCCGAAAATATAGATGATGAGAAATAATTTTGTATTTTCTGAAATTTTTACGTTAATTTGTCGCAATTGGAACGCGAAGTTGAATTAAATAATGTCAAATGAAATTCATGGATCGCACGCTGATAGCGGCGATTTGAAACGAAGCTTGTCCAACCGACACCTGCAATTGATTGCGATTGGTGGTGCGATTGGTACAGGTTTATTTATGGGGTCAGGAAAGACCATCAGTTTAGCTGGTCCGTCCATCCTTATTATCTATATGATTATTGGTTTTATGGTTTTCCTCGTCATGCGTGCATTAGGCGAGTTATTACTATCAAATCTTGAATATAAATCTTTTATCGATTTTGCAACCGACTTAATCGGCCCGTGGGCAGGCTATTTTGTGGGTTGGACCTATTGGCTGTGCTGGATCACTATAGGGATTGCAGATTTATCGGCCATTATTTATTACCTGCAATTCTTTAATGGAGGTAACCCGTTCTCTCCCGAAGAAGGGGTGATGATCAGTGTTGCCGCCATTGTTTTTATCATGGGTTTAAACCTTGTTACGGTTAAACTTTTTGGTGAATTAGAGTTTTGGTTTGCACTGATTAAGATTATTGCAATCGTGGTGCTTATTGGTGTTGGTCTTTGGATGATCTTTACCGGTTTTACCTCATCGACAGGTGAAATCGCATCATTCACACATTTATGGTCACATGGTGGTTTATTCCCAACAGGTGTTACCGGCTTCTTGGCTGGTTTCCAGATTGCTATTTTTGCCTTTGTCGGCGTAGAACTCGTGGGTACTACGGCAGCAGAAACCAAAGATCCAGAACACAACTTGCCTAAAGCTGTGAACTCGATTCCGATTCGTATCATTATTTTCTATGTGCTTGCACTTGTGATTGTGATGTCCGTTACGCCATGGAATGCCATTGACCCAAGCATTTCACCATTCGTGAACTTGTTTAGCCAAGCCGGTATTGCTGCTGCTGCGATTATTATGAACTTGGTTGTGTTGTCATCAGTTATGTCATCGATGAATAGTGGTGTGTTCTCGACTTCACGTATGTTGTTTGGTTTATCTCGTGAAGAGCAAGGTCCAAAAGCGTTTGGCCGTCTAAACTCACGTGCAGTTCCGGCAAATGCGTTATATTTCTCGGCAGTTTGTTTGTTGTTAGGTGCTGCATTACAGTATTTCGTACCGAACACTGTTGAAGCCTTTACATTAGCAACCACACTTTCTACGATTTTATTTATCTGCGTATGGCTCATGATTATCTGGAGCTATATCGTTTACTATAAAACTCGTCCTGAGCTGCATGCGAAATCAACCTTTAAATTACCAGGTGGCTTATATACTTGCTGGCTTGTGATTATCTTCTTCATCGGCATGATTTATGTCTTGTCGCTAGAAGCAGATACCATGAAAGCGCTCATGGTGAGCCCAATTTGGTTCATCATTTTGATTATTGGTTATTTTGGTTTTTATAAGAAAAAGCACCATTAATTTACATTTTTGATCTGATGTAAAAACATAAATAGCTGCTCCTGAGGGGGCAGCTTTTTTATTTGGATATGGACTTATTTTAAGTTAAAACAGACTGTTTATTAGCGTTTCGATTTGTATTAAATAGCATTCAAATTGATATGCTATTTCAGTGAAATCAATAGCCTGATCGAGCTAGAAATAAAGACAAATAAGGATTGAAAATAGCACCATCAAAATTTGCTTAAATTTAGTGCAGAATGGCAAAAAGCTCACTTGGAATTACAGGGCTTTTCTTTTATCCGCGGGTTGATCACGTTATACTCGGAAAAATCTTTTCATTAGGTACGTTTATGTATCGTTTTATGAATTATAAAATTATTGTATTAGCAAGTGCTGTGCTGCTGACCGCTTGTGGTCAGTCTGGTGCATTGCATTTACCTTCAGATGCAAATGCAGATAAGCGCGCAAAATATCTGATTTATCCAGATACGCCTGCACAGCAAAAGCAGGAAAAACAAGCGGCTCCTGTTGCAACTGAATCGGAATCATCAAATTCTAACCCTACACCTTAATGCTTTTATAGAAAGGATACTTTCATGAGTTTCACCCGTACGAATGGGGTATTGCATGCAGAGCAATGTTCTTTACAACAGCTTGCACAGCAATATGGCACACCGCTTTATGTTTATTCAAAAGCTACTTTTGAAAAGCATTATTCAGATATGGATCGTGCATTTAGCTTTATCGACCATCAAATTTGTTTTGCGGTAAAGTCAAACTCTAATCTTGCGGTGTTAAACGTACTTGCCAAGCAGGGCGCTGGTTTTGATATCGTGACGGGTGGTGAACTCGCACGTGTATTAAAAGCCGGTGGTGAAGCTTCTAAAATTGTATTCTCTGGTTTGGGTAAAACAGAAACCGATATCCAAAAAGCATTGGACGTGGGTATTGCATGTTTTAACGTTGAATCACATGCAGAGTTGGATCGAATCCAAAAAGTTGCTGCGGCAATGGGTAAGAAAGCACCGATTTCATTGCGTGTAAATCCAGATGTGGATGCCAAAACCCATCCTTATATCTCTACGGGTTTAAAAGAAAATAAATTCGGTATTCCTTCAGACAGCGTTTTTGACACCTATGCGTATGCGGCGTCGTTGCCAAATCTTGAGATTGTCGGGATTGATTGCCATATCGGTTCACAGTTGACTGAAACTCAGCCTTTTGTTGATGCACTTGATCGTGTCATTGTGATGATCAATCAACTGAAAGAGATGGGTATTCATCTAAAACACATCGATATTGGTGGTGGCTTAGGCGTAACGTACAAAGACGAAGTTCCGCCTACCGTTGAAGAATATGCTCAGGCAATGCGTCCAGCTTTAGAGAAATTAGGCCTTAAGGTATATATGGAGCCGGGGCGTAGTATTTCTGCAAATGCAGGTGTGTTGTTAACCAAAGTTGATTTGCTCAAACCGACCAATCATCGTAATTTTGCCATTATTGATGCCGCAATGAACGACTTAATCCGTCCTGCTTTATATGAAGCATGGATGGATATTCAGGAAGTAACGCCTCGTACTGATACAGAAAAGAAAGACTGGGATGTGGTTGGTGCGATTTGCGAAACCGGCGATTTCCTCGGTAAGCAACGTCAGTTGGCGATTCAAGAAAATGACGTGCTTGCAGTATTAGGGGCGGGTGCTTATGGTTTTGTCATGAGTTCAAACTACAACAGCCGCGGACGTGCTGCTGAAGTAATGGTTGATGGTGATCAGTCTCATTTGATTCGTGAGCGTGAAACCATCGAATCATTGTGGGAACGTGAGCGTTTATTGCCTTAAGGAGAAATTCGAGATGTTATTAGAATTTACCAAAATGCATGGCCTTGGCAATGACTTTATGGTGGTCGATCTAATTAGCCAACGGGCTTATTTAGATACAGTGACGATTCAGCGTTTGGCCGACCGTCATTTTGGTATTGGTTTTGATCAGCTTTTGATTGTAGAACCGCCTGATTTACCCAATGTTGATTTTAAATATCGTATTTTTAATGCGGATGGTTCGGAAGTTGAACAATGTGGTAATGGTGTACGTTGTTTTGCGCGCTTTGTGCATGAACGTAAGTTGACCAGCAAAACCAAAATCAAAGTACAAACCAAGTCAGGTATCGTAGAGCCTGAATTAGGTGCGAATGGTTGGGTGCGCGTTAATATGGGTTATCCACGCTTTTTGCCGCATGAAATTCCATTTATTGCGGAAGAGCCTGAAAACTTATACGACATTGCATTGGCGAATAATGAACAACTCACCATTGATGTAGTGAGTATGGGTAATCCGCATGCAGTGACGATCGTTCCTGATGTCATTACTGCAGACGTCGCTAAAATTGGTCCACAAGTCGAATCGCATGAGCGTTTTCCACAGCGTGTAAATGCTGGCTTCATGCAAATTGTGGATGAGAAACATGCACGCCTACGTGTATTTGAACGTGGTGTCGGTGAAACCATGGCCTGTGGTACAGGTGCTTGTGCAGCGGCAGTATCAGGTATGCGTCGTGGTTTATTAGCCAATTCGGTCGAAATAGAGTTGGCAGGTGGTAAGCTGCAAATTGAGTGGCAAGAAGGTGGTGTAGTCTGGATGACTGGACCAACTGCAACAGTTTACGAAGGACGCTTAGATTTAAGCTACTTCCAAGGTTAAAATCAAAGCCCTGATCCATTCAGGGCTTTTTTTCATAAAATAAAAAGTGAATAAAAAATTATAATTCAATGGGATTGTAGTCAACATGGAACAAATAAACGAAGAAATAAAAGAAGAAATCTTAGAGCAACTTTTTCATAAAGCTTTACATGAACCTGCGTATCGACCCGAATTTTTAGCTCAATTATTAGCGGCCAATGTGTATTGTGTGGGAACAATAGGTGAACGTGATTCACGCATTGCCGAAGCTTTGATCTTGGATGAAGACGACAGTGTTCAATTGAAATCATGGGAAGATGAAACTTATGATTGCGTCATCCCGTTTTTTACTTCTTTGGAAAAAATGCGGTTGGCAATATCTGAAGAAGAGTCGTATATCCGGCTACCAACCAAGGCGTTATTTGAAGTGACCGTGGGAGCAAGACTTGTATTGAATCCACAAACACCTGATGCGACGAAGGACTTTGTACCAGAAGAAATTCAACATTTGCTGAATGGTCAGTATATTCAGCCCTCAGAAAACTATGAAGTTACGCAAGATACGGAAGTTTTAATTGGTCAGCCAGCGGAATATCCGCAGTTTATGATTGATCAATTAAGTATTTTTTTCGGCACAGAGCGCGTGGTAAAAGCTGCTTATTTGGCGCAAATGCTGAATGAAGCTCGAGATGATTCACCAACTTTACTCATCGGACTAGATTTAGAAGCAGGATTATCTGAACAACAAATTCAAGATTTACACAGTAAAATTGGTCGTATCACACAGGACAGTTTAAAAGAGCAATGCCTAGTGGATTTAATCCATGTCAATACGCACAGTGTGGATGGTGTAGAAGGGTATTTGCTTAATGAAACGCAAGCTTTTTACCAACGTGTTGATGGTAAGCCTAAGGGGTTCTTTGCTAGACTCTTTTCATAAAACAGATATGTAAGATCGCTTTAGAGAGCGTACCACAACGCTAAAGCACATGTTGAAATGGGAGAAGACAGATGACGATGGATCAGAGTCAACTACTGGCTATGTGGTTGAAGGAACGTGAAATTCAAAATCAGTCTAAACATACCTTGCAAGCGTATGAGCGTGATGTCAGTGATTTTCTCCAATTTTGTACAATACGCAACTTGCCACTGCATGATGTTGAAAAGTCAGATCTGCGTGAATTTGTTGCTCATAAAGTGGAACAGTTTCAGCTCAGTCCAAGTAGTTTGCAGCGCATGTTATCTTCGATACGCCAATTTATGAAATGGGCAGAACAAGGGGATTATCTCAGTTTTAATCCCGCAGATGATTTTCAGCTCAAACGCCAATCACGTCCTCTACCTGGATTGGTTGATATTGAAACCATTAAACAAATCATGGAACAACCTGAGCCGGAAAGTGAAACTCAACGCCAACTTTGGATACGTGATAAAGCGATTTTGGAGCTGCTGTATTCAAGTGGCTTACGTTTGGCTGAAGTGCAGGGCTTAACCATTCGAGATATTGATTTTAATCGCCAACTGTTACGTATTACGGGTAAAGGGAATAAAACACGCATTGTACCTTTTGGTTCTAAAGCCAAAGAGGCTGTGATGCATTGGTTGCAATTATATCCTGCATGGCATGGTGATTTTGTCCCAGAAGCTCAAGTTTTTATCACCCAAAAAGGTAATCCACTTGGGGTAAGGCAAATTGAAAATCGAGTTAAATTTCAAGCTCAACGTGCAGGTGTAAATGTTGATTTACATCCGCACTTATTGCGTCATTGCTTCGCCAGTCATATGTTGTCCAATAGCGGTGACTTACGTGCTGTACAAGAAATGTTGGGGCATAGTAATTTAACCACCACGCAAATTTATACCCATGTGGATTTTGATCGATTGGCACAAGTTTATGATCAGGCCCATCCACGGGCGCAGCATAAAGATTCGTAACAATTGCAAATACGACTTTGGCTCGTAGTGGTCTAAATATTGCTTAAATTTATAGGCTAGATTTCACATTTTGCATCCTAAAGTGGTCTGCTTCATGAAAGTTAAATAAGGATGTGAAAAAATATTGGTAAAATTGACCGACATTTTGAACTATTGTCGCATTATAAAAATTCAAATTATCGGGTATAAAAATTGTCCATTATTGAATTGACGTAAGTGCTGAAGTGAAATTCGCCATTTACTAAATTGCTGTACCGTTAAAAATATATAGGCCATACCATGATTTCAGATATTCAAGAAAAATATGACCAGTTAAATGGTCAGCAAAAAGAAATTTTTGCAGGATACGGCTTACGCCAAATCAAACACTTTGTTGAAATCAGTTTGCCTGAAGTAGAAGCTGTATTACCTGAAGGTGCGCAGCTACAAGGGATTAATGCCGATGGTAAAGTTCAGGCGTTTAATGCGGCGACGGGACAATACTTTATTTGGATTTCGGATAAACAATGGCAGCTTAGCAATAAAGCAACTGTAAAATTTGACAGCAAAGAAGATGCTCTCACCATTTGGCGCATTTTTGATTTGGCACAATATGAACTTATTGACCTAAGCCACATCCATCGTGACTTTTTGGAAAATCAGCCAGCCTAAACCATTGGTCAAATAAACAACTCAAGGGCTATCTTCATTGGTTTTGGATGTTTAGCCCTTATATCACTCGCTCCATGACATGTTGAGATGCTTGTGAGCAGAGCATTAGAGTGTTAATCTTCTTTGCATAGCTTAGTTGCTTAAACAAAAATTTCTAAATGCCAATCCGTTTTGCTGCTTAGTAATTCAATTCGTTTAATTTTGATAGCGAGAGCCTGTCAATCCAATCAATGGTTTTCCTACTTGAGCAATTGAGCTCAAAGACATCCTAGATATTTCCCATTTAATTGCTGCAAATGTGCCGCAAATTATTATTTTTCTTTGCTTAAAATATAAGTAAATACCGCATTGCTAGGTATTTGCATTCGAGGCTGTGAAGGTAATCCGTCACTACATTGCCAAGCTTGTAGTTTCAGCCTCGTCGTTTCTGATGCTTGAGTTGTTCCTTGGCAGACCAATTTCTGTTTATAAATCTTCTAACGGTAACTGGAAGCTTTGTTTGATGATTTGGCTTGGTAAATCAGTCTTTACACTGGTGATGCCATTTTTCTTGGTTAAGTGAGTAGACTGAAATTTACGGTAACTTTCTAGGTCAGGCACCACTACTTTGAGCATTGCATCGCACTCACCCAAAATAATATAGCACTCCATGACTTGAGGAAGTTCTTTCATCGCTTCGATAAAAGTATCGATGGTTTCAGCATCTTGCCCAGTTAACCAAATACGAGAGAACAAAATTAATTGAAAGCCAATCTTTTGTGGATCGACCACGGTGGTGTAATTCTGAATCACACCTGCTTCTTCGAGTAATTTGACCCGACGTAAACAAGAAGAAGGAGAGAGTCCAATTTCCTTGGCTAAGTCATTATTTTGCATACGACCATTATTTTGAAGTGCGCGAATGATATTTTTATCAATACGATCCAGTTTAACTAGAATTAACTTAGAAGATGTCTTCATAAAATAGAATATAATTCTAAAAATAATATCTATTATAGAATATTTGATATCCTATTTTAAAGCGATTCAAACATACTAATTTCACTTTCAGGGCATAGAAAGGGAAAATTGAAATGTCTGTATTTGCTTTATTTGCCTTAACGGTAATTCCCCTTATTTTCACACCAGGACCCGATATGCTTTTTATCCTGTCACAAGTGATGGGTAAGGATGCAAAAGCAGGCATGATGGCTACAGTAGGTGTGTGTTCAGGTTATTTGGTTCACTCGATTTTGGTGGCATTGGGTATTGCTGCGATTATCGTGTCATTTCCACTACTGTTTGAAACAATCCGCTGGTTGGGGATTGCTTATCTTTTATATTTGGCAACGCATTTGCTGCGTTCAGTATTTAGCAGTAAAAAATTAAGTATTGAGAAAAAGTCAGCGTCCAACCCGATTAAAAAAGGCTTTTTTACGGCTTTACTGAACCCGAAAGGAATGTTGATATATTTTGCAATTTTGCCGCAATTTATCGATAAATCAGCGAATACCGTGAGTCAAGGTTTGATTTTGTCCTTCATTTTTATTGGGCTGATTTTTGTGGTGTATTGTAGTTTAAGTGTGGTCTTTGCACGTATTACACAAAAAACTCAAATTGATGAACGCAAACAAAAGTGGATCGATGGTACATCAGGTGGTTTATTGGCTCTCGCTGCGACGTGGCTAATTGCCAATTAAAACAGCAAATGTAAATAGAAATAAATGCTTTAACTAAAACCTTCGTGAAAGCGGAGGTTTTTTTATATGTGCTGAATATCGACACATATTAAGAATAAGAAAGAGAGAAAAACACGCCAATTAGCTTCGGAAAAGTGAAATTAGCGCTAAATTCATTATGCTTCTATCTTAAATGACAAGTTTAGATATGTTGCCGAATGTGTAGAGGGAAAGCTCTATTTCAGAAAGATTGATCGAAAATTGATATTAAATCAGATCTTTTGATGAGCTAAATCAAGTAAAAAAATAATAAAAATCAATGCTTAAAAAATAACTGAATAATGCGTTTTTTTAGATAACTGAACCATTCTCTAAAAAATGTGAACGATAAGTTCAAGGAAATTACGCTTTTTTACAGGTCTTTCGATAATTGTGACTTGACCGAAATGCCGTACACATTGCAAGATAGGGCACCTAAAAAATTTAAAGTGAAGAGTTAATATAACTTTTCTCAACATTTACATTTGCTAAAACAGCCGAGGATTACATGAAGGCTCTTGTTGCTGTAAAACGTGTGGTTGATGCCAACGTTAAAGTTCGCGTTAAGCCGGACAACAGTGGTGTTGACTTAACGAACGTTAAAATGTCAATTAACCCGTTCTGTGAAATCGCAGTGGAAGAAGCGGTTCGTTTAAAAGAAAAAGGAACTGTTTCAGAAATCGTTGTTGTTTCTATTGGTCCTAAAGAAGCTCAAGAACAAATCCGTTCTTCTATGGCGCTTGGTGCAGACCGCGGTATCCTTGTTGAAGCTGACGACAGCCAGTTAGGTGCACTTGAAGTTGCAAAAATCCTAAAAGGTGTTGTAGACGCTGAACAACCTCAATTGATCCTTCTTGGTAAACAAGCAATTGATGATGACTCTAACCAAGTTGGTCAGATGCTTGGCGCGCTTTTAGGTGCTGGCCAAGGTACTTTCGCTTCTGAAGTGAAAGTTGAAGGCGATAAAGTACAAGTGACTCGTGAAATCGATGGTGGTTTACAAACTGTTGAACTTGCACTTCCAGCAATTATTACAACTGACTTACGTTTGAATGAGCCACGTTATGCTGCTCTTCCAAACATTATGAAAGCGCGTAAAAAACCGCTTGATACTAAGTCACCTGCTGATTATGGCGTTTCACCTGCGACTAAGCTTAAAACTGTTAAAGTTGAAGCTCCTGCAGAACGTAAAGCGGGCGTACAAGTGAAGTCTGTAGACGAGCTTGTAGATAAATTGAAAAACGAAGCGAAAGTGATCTAATACAGAAGGATAAAAATCATGAGTATTTTAGTTATCGCTGAGCACGACAACAAAGCACTAAATGGTGCAACTCTTAACGTTGTTGCTGCAGCGCAAAAAATCGGTGGTGATATCACTGTATTAGTAGCTGGTTCAGGCGCTCAAGCAGTTGCAGACCAAGCAGCTAAAGTTGCGGGTGTAAGCAAAGTATTACTTGCTGACGACGCTGCTTATGCTAATCAATTGGCTGAAAACGTTGCTAAATTAGTTGCTTCTATCGGTGCGGGTTACACTCACATCCTTGCTGCTTCTACGACAACGGGCAAAAACGTACTTCCACGTGCTGCTGCGCTACTTGACGTAAGCATGATCACTGACATCATTGCTGTTGAAGGTCCTAAAACTTTCAAACGTCCAATCTATGCAGGCAACGCGATTGCAACTGTAGAGTCTGGCGAGTCTGTTGTAGTTGCGACTGTTCGTGGTACTGCATTTGATGCTGTTGCAAGCGAAGGCGGCTCTGCTGCAGTTGAAGCTGTTGCATCTACTGGTGATGCTGGTATTTCTAAGTTCGTTTCTGAAGAAATCGTGAAATCTGAACGTCCAGAATTAACAGCTGCGCGTATTGTTGTTTCAGGCGGTCGTGGTGTTGGTTCAGGTGAAAACTATCACACTGTTCTTGATCCATTAGCGGACAAGCTTGGTGCTGCGCAAGGCGCATCTCGTGCAGCAGTTGATGCTGGTTTCGTACCAAACGATATGCAAGTGGGTCAAACAGGTAAAATCGTTGCTCCTGACTTGTACATCGCTGTAGGTATCTCAGGTGCGATTCAGCACTTGGCAGGTATGAAGGAATCTAAAGTGATCGTTGCGATCAACAAAGACGAAGAAGCGCCAATTAACTCAGTAGCTGACTACTGGTTAGTGGGTGACTTGAACACTGTAGTTCCAGAATTAGTATCTAAAATCTAATTTCTGAACGCAGTTCAAAACGCTCCTAAGCTTATGGTTTAGGGGCGTTTTTTTTGTGTGGAATGAATGCCGTTGTAGATATTCTTGATCATGCTTAATGGGATGAGGGATTCTTAATTTAGTACTTCAAAATTCATCCGAGGTATTTTCTTATTATCAGTCTTAGATACGACTGTAGCATAAGCTAAACGTATGTTGAAACTTAAATGGTAAGTAAGCAGGAGCAATGGCTTGTTAATAGGATGAAAATTAATAAATTATAAAAAATACAAAGATTTAAAATAAAATAATAAAAATTTATCCTTCAAGTTTGAATCTTAAACTTAAAGCAAGCTTAAAGGATTGTATATTTTGTGTTAACATTGCTTTTTTATTGAACTTGCCTTTAGGCGGAGTCTCCCTTTGAAATTTGATTTTCAGTTACCAATCAGTGTATTGGTGCTGATGATCTGTTGTTTACTTTTTCCTGTTTTACAAAGTATCTCTTTTCCTTTATTTGATGGAATGACTGTTACAGCAGTTGAATCGGTCTAAGCATTGTTATTGCTGTTTTTTGCGATTTTTACTTTTTTCTATATTCGACCACTTGAAATGCAAGATGGAAAGAAACAATTTTGGTTGTGGGCTGTCGCATGGTGGTTGTTGCTATTTGGTCGTAGCATTAGCTGGGGGCGTGACTATTTCCCTGATGTACCTAAACCGTATTTTCGTTTAATTTCGGTATTCATGATTGCACCTGTCGTCTTTATGCTGTTTTCGCCTTATTTACGCCAAGAAATCGCACGTAAGCTAAAAACCTTGGCTTTACCAATTTGGCCATTGGGCTTGGTGATATTGGGCTTGCTGATTTCTGATGCAGTTGAGCATAGTCGAAGTCTCAGTTTTTTATTTTTGTACGATTTAGCTTATAAAGATTTCATCGAAGAAGTTTATGAATTTCCGCTTATTTTAGGTTTGTTTTTAACAGCATACCCATGGATGCAGCAGGATCATGTGCCTCAAGAATTAGAGGTCATGCAATATCATAAAGAGTGATTTTTATCACATTTATGCCTCTAAATTTGAAGCTTCGAAAAGAAATTTTTTGAACATTAAACAACCTCTATTCGTAGAGGTTTTTTTCACAGCAAATAAAATCAAAATGCTTAAAATAAATACAAAAAATCATGGTTCTAGTGCAAGATGATTGGCACAAAAATCAGGGTTTTTATGCTATACTGTCCGACTTGATTTTTGATATTGGTTCAGTGTTTTTTGAACTAATTTTTACAGATTTACGATATATAAATGCGGGCAGAATTCTGCTTGTATAACAAGGAGTATGCATGAGCGTATCGGAAATTAGACCGATTGCCATTGAGGATGAACTGAAGAGCTCATATCTCGATTATGCAATGAGCGTGATTGTGTCACGTGCGTTGCCAGATGTCCGAGATGGTCTCAAACCTGTTCACCGTCGTGTGCTTTTTGCAATGCACGAATTGGGCAATGACTACAACAAAGCTTACAAAAAGTCTGCCCGTGTAGTCGGTGACGTCATCGGTAAATATCACCCACATGGTGACTTAGCTGTATACGAAACTATTGTTCGTATGGCTCAAGATTTCAGCTTACGCTATCAATTGGTTGATGGTCAGGGTAACTTCGGTTCTGTCGATGGTGACAGTGCAGCAGCAATGCGTTATACCGAAGTTCGTATGCGTAAATTGACCCACGAACTTTTAGCGGATCTTGAGAAAGATACCGTAGAGTGGGAAGACAACTACGACGGTTCTGAGCGTATTCCACAAGTCATGCCAACACGTGTGCCTAACTTGTTGATTAACGGTGTAGCTGGTATTGCTGTAGGTATGGCAACCAATATGGCTCCGCATAACATGACAGAAGTCATTAATGCATGTCTTGCTTATGCCAACGATCCGCACATCAGCATTGAAGGGTTAATGGAACATATTTCTGGTCCAGACTTCCCTACAGGCGGTATCATTTATGGTAAATCAGGCATTGTCGATGCGTACCGTACTGGTAAAGGCCGTTTGCATATCCGTGGTAAATATCACATTGAAGAAGACCAAAAATCGGGTCGTAGCACGATTGTCTTCACTGAAATTCCTTATCAAGTTAACAAAGCAAAAACCATTGAACGTATTGCTGAGTTGGTTAAAGAGAAAAAACTTGAAGGTATTTCTGAACTTCGTGATGAATCAGATAAAGAAGGGATGCGTATTGCAATTGACTTGAAGCGTGGTGAAAACGCCGAAGTGATTGTAAATAACCTATTCCAAAATACCCAATTAGAAAATTCATTCAGCATTAACATGGTCTGCCTCGATAATGGTCAGCCTAAGTTAATGAACTTGAAGGATATTATTGCAGCGTTTATCCGTCACCGTCAGGAAGTGGTTACACGCCGTACCATGTTCGAATTGCGTAAAGCACGTGAACGTGGACATATCTTAGAAGGTTTGACGGTTGCTCTGGCAAATATCGATGCGATCATTGAAACCATCAAAACATCTGCAAACCCTAGCGAAGCACGTGAACGTTTACAAGCGGGCGAGTGGGCAGGCGGTGGTGTTGTTGCCTTGCTTGAAAAAGCAGGCGCGGTATCTGTCCGTCCAGATGAAATTGAAGGCGAAGATCCAGCACGTCCATTTGGTTTAACAGGTGATATTTATCGTCTGTCTCCAACCCAAGTAGGTGCGATCTTAGAACTTCGTTTACATCGCTTAACCGGTCTAGAACAAGACAAGTTACAAGCTGAATATACAGAAATTCTTGGTCAAATTGCTGAATATACTGCAATTTTGAACGATTTCAACTTGTTGATGAACGTGATTAAAGAAGAATTGGCTTTAATCCTTCAACAATATGGCGATGCACGTCGTACCGATATCGTGGAATCACGTATCGACTTCTCTCGTGAAGATTTAATCCCTGAAGAGCAAATGGTACTAACTGTTTCTAAATCAGGCTATGCAAAAACTCAACCATTGTCAGACTATGCTGCACAGCGTCGTGGCGGACGTGGTAAGTCTGCAACTTCAATGAAAGAAGACGATTACATCCAGCATTTGATCGTGACTTCAAACCACGCAACAGTGCTTTGCTTTACCAATGTGGGTAAAGTTTATCGTTTGAAAGTGTATGAAGTACCTCAAGCATCTCGTGGTGCGAAAGGTCGTCCGATGGTGAACTTATTGCCATTGGATGAAAACGAGACCATCACCGCTATTTTACCAGTGGTCGATGCGCCGAAGAAATTTAAAGAACGTTTGGCTGACTTTAAAGCATTTGTAAAAGCCAATAGTGCACAGCTACAAACCAATGAAGTGATTAATAGTCATTTTGCTGGTTTAGAAGCTGCACTTGCTGAGACTGAAGACGGTGCAGATGACTTGTCTGATGCATTACGTGTTCAATTGAAACAGTTGGGCTTAGAGCTTTCTACCACTGATCTTGATGATGAAATCATCAATGACTTTGCACAGCAAGCAGAAGCCGTTCGTAAAAACTTCTACGTATTTATGGCAACAGAATACGGTACGATTAAACGTGTTGAGTTAGAACAATTCTCGAATGTTCGTTCAAACGGTCTACGCGCGATTGAACTCAATGGTGATGACACCTTAATCGGTGTTGCCATTACCGACGGCGAACAACAAATCATGTTGTTCTCAAACGAAGGTAAAGCCATTCGTTTTGCAGAAACTGACGTGCGTTCAATGGGTCGTTCTGCCAAAGGTGTTCGTGGTATGCGCGTGACCATTGGTGCAGCAGCTCAAGCTGAAGACGCTGAGGATGCGGATGTAGAGTCTGATGATGAAGATACCTCTGATTCAGTTCTCATTAGCCGTATAGTGTCATTGGTGGTTGTTCCTGAAACCGGTGAAGTACTTTGTGCTTCAGCCAATGGTTATGGTAAACGTACACCAGTAGATGACTTCCCAACTAAGAAACGTGGCGGTAAAGGTGTTATTGCAATTAAAACATCTGAACGTAACGGTGAACTTGTTGGTGCGGTAGCGATTGATGCGTCTAAAGAGCTGATGTTAATTTCAGATGGTGGTACACTGGTTCGTACACGTGCGTCTGAAGTGGCACAAACAGGTCGTAATGCTCAAGGTGTTCGTCTGATCCGTTTAGGTGAAAGCGAAATCTTGGTCGGTGTTGTTGCGATCGAAGCAGTTGAAGAAGACGAAACTTTTGAAGAAGTGGAAGCAATCGAAACTGAGCAGCTTGTAGATGACTCAACGATTATTGATCAAAATGACAATGAATCAGATCTCAATGAGCCTGAAGAAGACTAATTGAAGATTGAGAAAAGAGGGCGCTACGGCGTCCTTTTTGATAGGTGAATAGTATTAACAAAAATTTATATAAACAAGAATAGTGACTTAAATGTATTTCAAAAAATTAATTAGAACCAAAGGAATAGTCATTTGTTTTGCATTAATGGGATGTAGTGAGCCGACGTCTGTAGAGTTTAATGAAGGTATAAAAAAAGAATCATCTATTCCTTATAAGCTGACACCTTTGCAACTTAAACACATTGAGCAATTGTATGTTGCTATACGTGATAAAGATTTAGATCAAATCCAGAAAATAACAGATGAGAAGTTTTATCAAGCTTTGTTAGAAGATCCAACATTATTACCAGAAATATCTTCATATATTCCATATTTTGAAAAAGTTTTAGATTATAAAATGGTGGAATATAAAAGTATTAAAAATAGTGTGCATGGTGAACTAATTGAAGCAAAGCTTAAGTATGAATACGAGCAGCAAACTGTATTTTACACCGTATTATTTAAACAAGATGATCCTTTGGCTAAAATTATCGGTAGTCATCTAAAGTTGGTACTTAAATAAACCCTTAGAATTTTCAGTGGTACTTTATTTAAATACATTAAAAGTGAAGCTCATTTACCTTGCGTAAGTGAACAGAGTTTAATTTAATGTATTGTCAACAAGTTGGAAAGAGAAAAGTTAAAGAGATATCTTAATTTTAATATCAACTTTGAAGTTTTATATATACTCAAAAGCTTAAATTAGGAATAAGTGTGGTTATGAAGGCAAATTTTTTGTTACTAGGTTGTGTCATAGCGTTGTCAGGTTGTGACCAAATTGGCCAAAAAGCATTAAATGCAATACCAGACCCAAGTACTGAACAGACTGAAGTTGCCCAAGCTGCCTATGATCAATTACGTGAAGGCAATTTTGATAAGCTGTACACTTACTTTGAACCAGAACTCAAAGCGAAGTTTGAACAGAATGAAAAAGAGCTGCGTAAATTTGCACGAGGTATTCCGAAACAAGATTACTCACGCAAAAATATTGTGGCTAAGCACATTGAAAAACCGTCTTTATATACGGTCACTTATGAGTACGGTTATACCAATAAAAACCTTGTACAGTATGATGTAAGTTTTGATAAGCCGGCAGGAAGTAACAAAATTCGAGATTTTAATATTTCAGTGTTTGGTGAAAAAAATAAATAAAGTTTGGTAAAAAATAAAACAAAGCTGTAAAAAAGGACGCCGAAGCGTCCTTTTTTATGGCATAAAATTAAGCGGCATCTTTTAGATTAGCGGCATAATTTTTTTGTTTTTCAGTATCAAATTGGCCTTCCCATTTACTGATCACCAGTACCGCAAGCGCGTTACCAATCACATTCAGTACAGTACGTGCCATATCTAAAATACGGTCAATACCTGCAATGAATGCCAGACCTTCGAGAGGAATACCGACACTGCCGAGAGTCGCCAGCAAGACCACGAAAGAAACGCCAGGTACACCTGCAATCCCTTTAGAGGTAATCATCAAGGTCAGTACTAGAATCACTTGTTGGGTGATTGTCAGATCAATCCCGTAAAGCTGAGCAATAAAGATAGCTGCAATACTTTGATATAGGGTCGAACCATCGAGGTTAAATGAATAGCCAATTGGAATCACGAAACTGGTAATCGGTTTCGGAGCACCGTAAGCTTCCATTTTTTCCATAATACGGGGGAGGACAGTTTCAGAACTTGCAGTTGAATACGCGAGAATCAATTCATCTTTTAAGATCTTGATAATGGCCCAAACACTGAAGCCACAGAACTTGGCAACGGCACCTAATACTATAAAAATAAAGAAGAATATTGCACCATAAACTAAAACTGCGAGCTTAAGCAGTGGCACAAGAGAGCTGAAGCCGAAATTCGCAACAGTTGCAGCAATCAAGCCGAATACACCAATAGGTGCAAACATCATGATCATGTGCGTAACTTTAAACATCGTTTCAGAAACAGCGGTCAACACTTTAATTAAAGGTTGTTTTACTTCCTGATCAAGCGCACCTAAACCTACACCAAACATCACAGAGAAAAAGATGATTGGGAGCATTTGACCACTCGTCAAAGCTGCAAAAAAGTTAGATGGAATAAGTGAAAGTATTGTTTGAATCAAACCATGAGAATGTTCACTGACTTCATGTGTTGTTTCTTGATACTTTGAAATATCGACTTGCGTCAATGCAGACATATCAATGCCGGCACCAGGTTGGAATACGTTGGCTGCAACTAAACCGACTAAAATAGCAACGGTGGTAATGATTTCAAAATAAATAATCGTTTTGAAACCTAGTTTACCTAAGTTACTACCGTGACTTGTATTGGCAATACCTAAAATAAGCATCGACACAACAAGCGGAATAACGATCATCTTAATGAGGTTAATAAAAATTGAGCCCAAAGGAGTCAAAAAGTTATTAACTAAAGCATCACGATATTCAGGAGAATAGTGTAGGAAAGCACCAACAAGTATACCTAGAATGAGAGCAATCACGATTTGCCAGGCAAGGCTCACCTTAATCTTTTTCATACATCAGCTCTTATGTCAGATTTGGGAGAAAAAAGCCCACAGTCATCCACGAACAAAAGTTGCAGACAGACTGAGTCCGCCATGACAAAAAGTTCTGAATAATTTGGGAGATAAATACGATAATATTTTGCAGTTTATATGAGAATACAGCCAACGATTTTGATCAAAACCAAACTGTTTGATCGATAAATTATCATTTTTAGTTGTATAAGCGATTTGATTATTAAGTTTAATTTATAGAACGAATAAAATTGAGTTATTAATGAACACTTCACAAAATCTCTGATTTGCCTAGAAAGATCGAAAAACTAATTGTGAGCCTGTATTTTTCATTTTTATATAGAAGTTTGCTTTATACTTGTGAGGCAGATAAATCAGTGAAAATTCTATAAATCACACAGATTATCCGAAATAAATTTTAACTTTATATATTTTAATAATAACCAGAGGGCTTGTACGGTGTTGAAAAAATTAGTCGTCATCATCGCTTTAATCTTACCTATAACGGCTTGTGAAAAAATTGGCGATTTCTTGATTGCAAAATTCGAATCAAGCCTACCAAGTGAGACAAGCTCACAGCGTACTAAGTCAGAAAAATTATTCGCAGCACTACACCAACCCCATCAAGACAGCTTTTTGGCATTGGTTGAAGAAAATGTTCGTGATGCGATGCTAGCAGATCCAGAGCTGTTTTCACGTATGAAAAAGCTGATTCCTGCAGGTCAACCTAGCGCTGAAGCGCAAGTGATTCAGCGAATGGCAAATACTCGGCTGGGAGAAGGTAAGACCACAACAATTGTGTATAAATATGATTATCCGCAAAAAGAACTGTATATGAGTGTGGTCTTTGCAGGTCATGATGGGGACGATAAAGTGAAAGGATTCTGGCTTGAAAACGCTGCAGAAAAAGAATCAGATGATTTGGTTACTGAGATCACTTCAGATGCAGATGATTTTAATATTCAAGTGGATGAGGCATCGACTGTGACGCCAACAGCATACAGTTAATTGGCGACAGAAAGCATTAAAATTTCAGACATGCTAAGAAGCAAAGCGTTCGAGTCTATGATGAATAGGTTTGAACGCATTTCGCTTGAGACCAGACATGTCTTGCAGCACAAACAGTTTTATCTTTTGGCAAACTTTAAACGCCAGACAGCAAGACATAAAAAAATCAGTCCAATACTTGTGAGGTAAAGCAGTTTAGGTATGAGGATTACTGTAGGCACACCCATCTGATTGAGTTGAAGGAACATTTGAATGCCTTGGGTCGAAGGTAATGCTTGAGCGAGTATTTGCATCCATTTAGGCATAGCTGCATGTGGCCATGCCGTTCCCGAAAGTAGAAATAGCGGAATAGAACTAAAAACGATGACATGTCCTGCGCGTTCTGGCAGGTCAAGAAAGGTGGCTAGATAGAGCGTCATCGCAATAATACAACTGAGGAAGATGGGTACAGCAATGAACATGCCACAAAAATTTCCACCCCGTGGATAATCGTTCAGCCAAAAGGTAAAACCAAATAAATAGAAGCACCCTAAAGTCCCGATAGTCAAAATACACAAGAAAATGCCAGCTAATTGTGAATAGCTTGGACGCCATGTGGTGTTTTGTCGATAGGTCGCAATCAGCATGCACAGACCCAATAAAATCGTCTGATGAATAATTAAGGGAGCAACCGCTGGGAAAATATAGCTGCCATAGCCTGAAAGTGGATTAAATAATGGAATCTTATGAATCGACAAAGCGGGGCTAAAATCAGATATGTTCTGGAATTTTTCTGCATATTCGACGAGGGCATTTTCCATCGAACTGGCTAAACCTAAGCCAATTTTTTGTGTCTTTAGAAAGTTTGCAGCACTGAGATATAAACCAATTCCACCGGTTTCACCACGGCGAATGCTATTTGAAAGATTACTCGGCAACAGTAAAATCCCGTCAGCTTGCTGACTTCTGAGCATATTTTCAGCCTCAGCAAAATTACCAGTCACAGCTTGAATTTTTACATTGGGACTATTGGCTACAGCACCAATAATCGTATTGGTGAGTATGCTTTGTTCCTCATCCACCACAATGATAGGGAGCGATTCTGCGTGTTCCGCTTGATAGGCAATGGGATAAAAAAAACTGTAAAGAAAAACAGAAAGTACTAAGGTGGTAAAAATCGAACTGTGCTTCACAATATCTTTAAATGTTTGAATATAGTGTCTGAGCAAAGCTGTTATAAATAACGCGATTTTATTCATATGATTTGTTCCTTCAGTACTTTACGTAAAAAGAAGCTGGCGAGAACAAAATAGAACAGACAATAAATGATCAGGGTGACAAGCGGTGTGATTGAAATGGAGATTGGGCTACCAATGACCCATTGTTCTGTTTGTAATTTGGCATAAGGCGTATAGGGAATAATATTGGCCCAGAATTTTGTAAACATCGGCGCGTTATTCAGCGGCAATGTTACCCCTGCAAAACTCAGTGATGAGCCACCATATACCGCAATAAAACCAAAAGATTTGGTGAGATCACGTGTCGCCAAAACTACAGTAGAACTGATAAAGGCATAGGCTGTATAAAAAAACAATTGCCCGAGCAAAATGAGCAGTAATGAACCCTGAACAAACCACCCTCGAAACACGATTAGCCAGAACATCCACGCCCATGTCCAAGCGGTAAAAATGAAAACATAACTGAGATTTTTAGCGATTAAAGCTTGAAAGACAGAAGTCGGTTTCACCCATTGATTTACAGTGCCATATTTGATTTCTTGACCGACTGAAAATGCGACACAGCAACACAGTAATAAATGCAGAATCGCAGGAATCATGTACGGCTCTAAATAGAACTCATAATTTAAACCTGGATTATATAAAGGTGAAATTTTGACATTGGGTGTCGGTGCATCGAGGTAGGGAATTGTATTTTCTAAATACTGATGACCACTAAAATCGGCCATGGCTTGCAATGTACTTAGCAGCATGGCTGATGAAATACTATTGCCGACACTAAAATAGCTTTGGTTATAGGCAATGCTGACTTCTGCATCTTTTGCTTGAACCAGTCGTTGCTCTGCACCAGCAGGAATATGAATATAGCCCCAAATTTGAGTCTGATTTAAAAGCTTTTCAGCATCATCCATACTGGGTGTAATGGTGGCTACTTTTAAGGTATGGTTCAGCTGCGCAAAATGAGTAATGTTACGGCTTAAACTGCTTTGATCTTGGTCTATGATCGCGATGGGTAAATGATCTGGTTTGCCTTGAGCAAACATATTGGTAAAGAGCAAAATCACAAGGGCAGGGGCAAGTGTGACCATACACAAGTCCCATTTATGCTGCATCAAATAGCGAAACTCACGCAGAATGCCCCTAAACATTATTTACGCTCTTCAATTTTAAACAAAACGCTCATACCCACTTTTAAGTCAGCAATCGGCTGAGCGGGTTTCAGTTGGACTTTAAAACTACGAATGTCATAGCCGCCCGTTTGTCGCGTGGTTTTGATTGTTGCAAATTCACCTTCGGCTTCGATGTGATCAATTTTAAACTCGGCAGATTTGTTTAGCGCCGGTATAAATCCTTGCATGGTCTTGAGTTGATACACTTGAGCATACTGGTCTTCACGGACATTTAAGCTAATCCATAAGCTATCATCTTGAATCAGGCTTACAACGGGCACACCCATCGCAACTAATTCTGAAACTTTGCCATAGGTTTTTGAAATGGTGCCATTGGACGGTGCAAACAATTTGGTTTCAGCCTCAAGTGCATTTGCTTCGGCCAACGCGGCTTGCGCAATCTTGACTTGGGCATCTGCCGAGCTTTGTTGTTGCGGTGTACTGCCACGTTTTGCACGCGCATATTGTTGATAAGACGCTTCTGTCATTTGTGCAGCAGAGACTGCGGCAGCTTGCATTTCATCACGGCGTTGTCGTGAAATGACACCTTCTTTATAGAGGTTTTGACCACGTTGGTAGGTGGTTTGCGCCAATTGTTGCTGTGCTTTTAGACTTTGCCAATTGGCATATAAACTATCAATATTTTCTTGTTGAGAGCCACGTTCAGCTGTGGATTGCAGTGCTTGCGCAGATTGAAGTGCAGCTAAAGCCTGTTGTTTCTTTGCATCGAGTTCGGGGCTGGTTAAACGAACCAGTGCTTGACCTGCTTGTACTTTTTCACCGTCATGCACATATATTTCTTCAATACGACTAGGTACTTTGGTACTAATGTGGATGGTTTCAGCCTCAACTCGACCTTGTAATTCAACCTGCTTGGGCTGATAACTTTTCCATAAGCCAAATGCAATCAATGCCAAAAGCAGAACTAAGACAATGCCAATCACGAGCTTGATCAAAGCAGATTTATTGCGACTTTGCACTGAGCTTTTTTTCGTCTCTGCATCAGTATTGGTATTCACTTTCTTTGGAGTATCCTCAGCAGTATTTGCTGTAGACGAAACGTTTGAACTCGAGACATTGGATTGGGATGTTTCAGCATTCGCAGAGGCATCTTCTTGGTGATCAGTTGGTTCCTGATTCATATTGTTTCCCCTCGGCTAAACTTAGCGAATATAGTCGGTGTGTGATTGATTGATATAGCTTTGGAACTGGTCAATGCTCCCGTGACTTTGTAGCAGTGTTGCGAGTGACATCACGTATTTATAGGCATTAAGTGCCATTTCACTTTGTAGCCCGTTCAATGCATTTTGTGCATCAATGACTTGTGTGGCCGTACCCATATCTTCTTTAAATGAAAGCTGTTGAATTCTTAAATTTTCTTGAGCAGCTTTTAGGTTTTGCTGCAACAACAGGTGACTTTGTTGAGCGCTGGTGACTTCATTAAATGAGCTATAAATCAGGCTTTCAATTTCTTGTTTGGTACGCTCAGTCATTAACTCAGATGCATAGCGTTGAAGTTCAGCAGCTTGTACGGATTTGTTTTTATCAATACCTGAAAATAAGTTGTAGCGAGCGGCAACACCAACGATCCAGTTTTGTTTATCGTCGAGACTATATTCACCAAAGGCAAAGACGTTGGGTTTTTTTGCTGCGCTTTGGGCTTTCACATTAGCACCAGCCAATTGACTGTCCAATTGCATTTTACGCACCAAACTAGACTGATCCTGATAACTTTTTAGTAAGGCGGTTATATTTTGATTGTGTTGCTGATTGATAAATAATGGCGTTGTAAGATCAGTAATTTGGCTGCTTTGCATTAAGTTGTTTAACTTAAATAAGCTAGAGCGGAGATTCGCTTCAGTATTTTGAAAAGTTCTGAGAGCATTATTCTTCGCCACTTCAAATTGCATACGCTGGCCTTTGCTAATAAAACCCTGTTGTTCCATTTTGAGCGCATTGGCATAGTGTTGTTGCATCGCATTTAAATTGAAGCGGCTGCTTTCGACTAATTTTTTTTGTAATTGAGCATTGAAGTAGGCTTGGATTAATTCAAAACGTTGCACATCTTGTTGTTGTTCACTGCTTATCGCGCTGCGTTTGGCTTGGATATTGGCAATTTCCTTGGCGCTAGACGTTAACCCACCGGTATACAGCGGCATCATTACGGAAACGGTAGGGCGGATCACTTGATCATCTAAGACCACTTGGGAAGAATCTGGAATTAATCCGACACCATCACGGATTGGCTGTTGCAGACTGTCTTTTAATGGGTCTGCCAAATCACTCGGTAAGCTTTCATCAATTTTATTATTAATGCCATTACTCAGCGTTTGTTCTAAGTTGTTTTTTAAGGCGCCGAGAGGAATATCGAGTTCATTATGAAAGGCATAGGCACGGACGTTTAAATCCACACGAGGTAAACCAAGGCCTTTAATGGCCTGAGCTTGAAGTTCGGCAGATTGTTGTAGCGCTTGGTTGGCCTGAGTGCTAAAAGAACTAGTGAGTAGACTTTGTTCTGCTTGGCTATAACTGATACTTTGCGCAAGTACTGTCGGGCTAAAAAAAACACTCAAACAACCAAGGCCAAGCAGCAATCCTGAACGAAATGTATGTTTAATTTTTATAGAATAATCTGTTCGAGGTAGAGGCATAAAAACACACTCACAGCTAGGATGGGTTCATTATAGTCATTGTGATGAAGTTGGGTAAATTCACTAAGTTGTTGTATTGTTTCATATACATATGTAAATAAATTTTATCTTTGTAGCGCACGTCATTTTCGCACATCAAGACCTTAAATTAGCATCAATTCAAGGGATAAAAAATATCAGTAAATCTAATAATTTGAATTAATAAGAATTAATTTTGATCTTTATTGAAAATTTGACTTCAAATGTCAGACAGCATTGGAATATTTTCAGCTTTAACTACTGCAAGCACGCGTCAGATATGGTTAAATGCCATCATTTTATTGTGTTTCACTTTGAAAGGAAAACTCATGCGCGCGTACAACTTCTGTGCTGGTCCTGCTGCATTACCCACTGCCGTTTTAGAAAAAGCTCAAGCTGAAATGCTTGACTGGCAAGGCAAAGGCCTTTCGATCATGGAAATGAGCCACCGTAGTAAAGACTATGTCGCTGTGGCAGAGAAAGCAGAAGCTGATCTTCGTAAGCTGATGAATATTCCAGACAACTATAAAGTGTTATTCCTTCAAGGTGGCGCATCACTTCAATTCTCTGCGATCCCATTAAACCTATTGGGTAAAAACAGCAAAGCAGACTATATCCACACTGGTATTTGGTCTGAAAAAGCGTTGAAAGAAGCACAGCGTTATGGCGACATTAATGTTGTTGAAGCGGGTACCACCATTGACGGTAAACTTGCGATTACTGATCAAAGCACCTGGAACTTATCTGATGATGCGGCTTATGTGCATTATGCAGATAATGAAACTATTGGTGGTCTTCAGTTTGCCAACATTCCTGAAACGGACAAACCATTGGTTGCCGATTTTTCATCGAGCATTTTATCTGCACCATTAGACGTATCTAAGTTCGGTTTAATCTATGCAGGTGCTCAGAAAAATATTGGTCCTGCTGGTTTAACTTTGGTGATTATTCGTGATGATTTATTGGATCAAGCGAAAGCAGATATTCCAAGTATCTTGAAATATTCAGCTCAAGCGAAAAATGGTTCAATGGTGAATACACCTTCAACTTATGCATGGTACTTATCTGGCCTCGTTTTTGAATGGTTACTTGAGCAGGGCGGTGTAGACGCAATTTATAAAGCGAATATGGCAAAAGCTGAATTACTTTATGGTTATATTGATTCAAGCGATTTCTATGCAAATCCAATTGCAAAAGAATTCCGTTCAATCATGAACGTACCATTTACTTTGGCGAATCCAGAATTGGAAAAACAATTCTTGAAAGAAGCTGAAGAAAACCACTTGCTGAATTTAGCTGGTCACCGTTCAGTGGGTGGTATGCGTGCAAGTATTTATAATGCTGTTCCGCTAGAAGGCGTTCAAGCACTGGTTAACTTTATGGATGACTTTGCAAAACGCAACGCATAATCCTAAAGGCATAAAAAAAACCGGCAAATGCCGGTTTTTTTTATTGAATAGATTAAAAAATAAAAGTATGTAACACGTATGCACAAATCAGCATACCTAACATAAAAAATAAGCAGGACATTGGCTCGATTTGATATCGAGATTCCATGTGATGGTCAACTTGCGATAAGTTTTCTTCTTGCACGACTTTCATAGATATTCTTTCCGATCTATTTATCGTTAATTACTATTTCTTAAACGCATTTTTAACATAATTATTTGATTAAATAAAGTACTATCTACCATAAACTTACTAAACTATTTATTTTATTTAAAAATAAGCAACTAAATTGCTAAATTTAGTTTCATAAATTTCCTATCTTATTTATTTATATTAGATTTTTATATTTTATCTTTTGCAGATAGATTTATTTTTTGGCATTATTTTGAATTTAATATTGTGGATAAGTTATTTTAATTTGAATTTAAAAGTAGAATAAATCGACCAGCTTGTGGATAAAAAATATTCAATTATTTAAATATGCAGTGAATACACATGATTAGTGAGAAATAAAAAAACCACACTGAGGCGGCTTTTTTTATTTCTAAGTTCCTCAAAAGCAGTAGCTTATAACCATGCCTGGGTATCATCTGCAACAGCAGAACCATGAATGACATGCATAATCATCGAATGGGCGATACTGCCTTTGAAAGGAATTTCAGGTAATGCATCAAATTTAAAGAAAGCTGCATCACTGATTTCTTCTTCTTGTAATTGAAGTTCACCAGCAGCATATTCTGCTTTAAAGGCGATCATTAAATTACTTGGGAAGGGCCAAGGTTGGCTGGCTAAGTATTGAATATTTTTGACCTTTAAACCCACTTCTTCTTCAGTTTCACGACGAACCGCTTCTTCTAAAGTTTCACCGACTTCAACAAAACCTGCGATCAGCCCATACATTGCCCGGACATTTTTCGCATTTTTAGCCAATAAGATTTCATCTTCACCACGGGTAATGACGGTAATGACACAGGGGTTTACACGAGGGTATTGGTGATAACCGCAAGCAGGGCAAACCATGGCATATTCTGTGGCGTGGACTTGAGTTGCTGTACCACAGTGGCTACAAAATTTATGATTACGGCGCCATTCTAAGAGTTGAATAGCACGGCTGGCTTGTTCAAATTGCTGTACATTCCAAAGTTGTAGAAGCTGGCGAATAGGAATGAGTTGTAAGCCATCAGGAATTGGCTCATTTTCAAGTAGATCACGGGCAATCACTTGATCACCCGTGCCAATATTTAAATCACTTGCGAGTTGCTCAACTTCGGGAAGTTGAAAGTTTTCATCGACCAGCAATTGCTGTTGTTTGAAGATATACGCAAGTGATAATTTAGACATTAGGCTGCTGCTGATTTCAGTTTTTCGCTACTGTCCAATGCTACCTTAAACATGCCCTGTAAAACAGGTTGTTTGTTCTTTAAATTGTCAATCAACATATCTGCGCTTGCCAATGAATCTAATGCTTGATTCACTTCATTTGCATCAATCGCTGTTGAAGATTCAACACGTTTCAAAATGAATTGAGCTGTTGAGTTCAGTGCATTTTGAGCTGCATCTGCATTGAGGAACAACATCGCACCACCAATTTCGCGGAATTGAGTTGCAGTCGCTTCAAGTTGTGTCAAATCTTGGTTTTGTAAATACTGAACCAAAGATTGGCTAGCAGCATCAATTAAAACCTTGGTCTCATTTAACAGAGCAGCGTGTGCTTCATCTAAACGGTCGAGTGAAATATTCATATTATTCACACGAAGTTGTAAGCGGCTAGAAGTGTGATGACGCTCAAGCACACCAATCGAGTTCATGGCAGACAAGATATTGTTCATCAACTGCTGGGCAAAGCTTTCATCTTGTAAAATCTCAGCATTACCTAATGACGCAGCTTGACGCGACAGGTCGTTATACGCTTCATTTAAGTTCAAGACTTTGAAAATATTTGCCAATTCGTTCAATTTCGCTTGAAGTTCTTGGGTTTTTTCAGGCGTCATATTTTGATAGTTAAATTCAATATCATTACGAATTTGCGTCATTTCAGTCGTAACCAATTCACCAATGGTATGCATGGTTTCGAAGTCAGGACCATATAAATGACGACTGAAAACTTGCAATTGTGTGTCGGTAAGAAGGTCTTCACCGATATTTAACTTGCCACGAATATGATGAGAAATGTCATCTTCTTGGCTAATGCTTAGACTTAAGACATTGGCTAAATCAGAAATGGATGCTTTAAAGCGCTCAGTGCCTGCAAAATATTGAGCCATATTGCGTTCAATGCTCACCAAAGTACGTAAACGAGCATCGGTAATCAAGATTTGATCAATTTGATTAAACGCAACAAAAACCAAGTTCCAATATTGTTTGCTTGGATGTTTGTCTGAAAGACCTGCTAAATACGCACCGACCAATTTAATCGCTTGCAGATCTAGCTCAGTTTCTTCTTGTTTAATCAATTTATTCAAAGCCAACTTATACAGACGGTGAACGTATTTTGATTTTTCAAGTGCAGGCGCTTGAGGTAAGTCAAAGTCAGGGGTAATACAATCGAGTAGGGACTCAATGTGTTGGCCTTCCGACGTTAAAGGTTTACCTAAAGACAGTTCTAGACGATTCAGACTGTCGAGTAGGAACTGTGGGATTTTAACTTCACGCAAGCAGATAAATTCAATATAGCGTTTCAGCATGGTTGTGCCTTCGCTCAGTGCGATGACATCTTGAGTGTTAATTTGCGCAGGGTTCCCCATGATCTTGCGCATTAACTCTGCTGAATATTGAGCGATTTTTGCCAAACTTGGCATATCAACTAAAGCTAATACTTGAGCACATTGTTCAAATTGAATCAGTGCATCATCAATCCCGAAAGGTAAAGTTTGATCTTCAACTAAGGTGCTGACTGCTGATTCGACTAACTTGATTGAGTTATCAACCTCATTTTTTATTATCAGCAAAGCCGTTGGATCAAAATGGATAGAGGTTTGGTAAGACATGTATCTGCACCTTTCCTAGATGTTTTATCTTGTTTATTAACCGCCCCTTAAGGCGGTCCATGTTTATGGTTTTACTATAGCGTATGTAAGAATTGTTTATATACAAAAAGTAACACGAAATTTAGATTTTATTTCGCAAAAAGGCAAGGTGTACCATGTTTTTCTTCAAATTGTTTGACCCATGTCTCATGGGCTTCAAGTTCATCTGCGGAAGGTAAAATCACTGGTAATTCTATTTCAACAGCGGCGCGGGTTTGCGAACCATCTTCATTTTGCGAGTGGGTCAGTGCATCGATATCAAAGGAAACCTGACCGCCCGTCATTGCTAGGTATACGTCAGACAGAATTTCCGCATCGAGTAAGGCACCATGGAAGGTACGGTCACGTTGTGGAATTTCGTAACGACGCACTAATGCATCGAGTGAGTTTTTCTGGCCTGGATGCTTGGCTTTGGCCATAGCCAAGGTATCGGTGACTTCGCAAACTTCAGATAAGGCCACAAAACCGGCACGTTTGAACTCCATATCAAGGAAGTTCATATCGAAGGTTGCGTTATGCGCAATGATTTCTGCACCTTTTAGATAGTCAAATAAGACATCAGCAATTTCAGCATACAGTGGTTTGTCTTTTAGAAAGTCATCACTGATTCCGTGAATATTTTCAGATTCACCGACAGGTTTTTGCGGGTTGATATAAATATGAATTGAGCTGCCGGTCAGTTTGCGGTTAATCATTTCCACCGCACCGACTTCAATAATGCGGTCGCCATCTTGGAAATAGAAACCTGTGGTTTCCGTATCCAAAATTAATTGTCGTGGGCCAGATACATCGACAGTTGCTGGTGTAATGACAATCATCGGATGGATTTCAGCAGCTTGCTTAGACTGTGTAGAAGCATCTGGACTCAACGTTGAAGCAGTGTCTGTTGTTTGTTGTTCTATTTCAATGTCATCAATCTGCTCTGCGTCAATAGCTGACTCAGCTGAGATTTCTTCTGCTTCATCCTCGCTATCAGCAAATTCAAGTCCAAACGGATCATTTAATAGCCAGTCAGGTTCAGCTTTTTTTTTAGGTGCTTCAGCTGTAGATGCTGCTTGTTTGATGCGTTCGAGGGTTTTTTCTGCGCCTAGATTGGCCAATTGATCAGCCATTTCATTTCCCGGATGGCCTGCATGCCCTTTAATCCAGTTCCATTCAATTTCCCGACCCTGACAAGTTGTATCCAGTAATTTCCACAGATCAGGATTTTTAACATCTTTCCAGTTTTTCTTTTTCCAACCATGTATCCACTCGGTAATGCCTTGTTTGACATAGTTAGAGTCTGTCCAAATAATCAGTTTTGCATCGGACGGACAGTGTTGAATGCCTTCAATTGCAGCAGTCAATTCCATACGGTTATTGGTGGTTTCAGCTTCGCCGCCGCAGAGTTTTTCTTCTCCAGTTTCACGGATGATATACGCCCCCCAACCTCCTAAGCCAGGGTTGCCTTTACATGCACCATCAACATAAAGCGTGATTGTTTGAGACATAAATCAAATCCGGAGAAAAACAAGCATTCAGAACCGTATATTGTATAACGCAAATGACAGAGAGAAATCCATTTCTGGCGATTTTTTTAATTTCTTGTAACATTTATACTGAAATAGCGTTAAATTAACGCCTTGTGTCTGTGTTCTGCTTCACTACAATGGCATATCTAAAAAATAAATTTTATATGAGTTGTCTGGATTTTTTTATGTATAAATCAACTGCGACTGTCTGGCAGCCTACGTTACCACAAATTTTTAAATTTACAGTCTTGGGTTCTGCGCTCGCAGCTCTTGGTCTGACGGGCTGTTCTTCATCGCAAACGACTAAGCAGAACTCAGCAAGTAAACAAGTCGGCTCAAACTTTCTCGATGCCAATAGTTTAGATTCACTCGAAGATTTACTTTCTGCAACAGACATGCGTGCCGTAGAAGGCGATCGCCTTTTAGTACTTAAGCATGGTGATGTCTGGAAGCGTATGACTGTGGGTTTCAAAATGGATTTGAACCACTGGGATACGCGAATTGAAGCGCAGCGTAGTTGGTTTATTTCACGTCAACCATATATTGATCGTTTAAGTGCGCGTGCGTCCCGTTATTTATATCACACGGTTAAAGAAGCAGAACGTCGTGGTTTGCCGACTGAGTTGGCGTTATTACCAGTGATTGAAAGTTCTTATGACCCAGCAGCAACCTCAAGTGCAGCCGCAGCAGGCTTATGGCAATTTATTCCAAGTACTGGACGTATTTACGGCTTAAAACAAACCTCAATGTATGATGGTCGTCGTGACGTAGTGGAATCAACGCGTGCAGCTTATGAGTTTTTAGGTGCGCTACATAACCAGTTCGGTTCGTGGGAATTGGCTTTGGCTGCATATAATGCAGGGCCGGGCCGCATTCAACAGGCGATTAACCGTAACCGTGCGGCAGGTTTGCCAACGGATTATTGGTCACTAAAACTGCCCCAAGAAACCATGAACTATGTCCCACGTTTCTTGGCTGTTGCTCAAATTATTAAAAATCCAAGTGCTTATGGCGTAAGTTTACCGCCAATTGCCAACCGTCCACACTTTCGTGAAGTGGCTGTAGGGCCTGCAAATTTAAATGAAATTGCATCTATTACCGGTTTAAGCCGTGCAGAACTCTATGCACTAAACCCTGGTCATCGTGGCGATGTGATTGATAGCAGCAGCCCAATGCGGATTTTAATTCCTGCGGATGTGAGTCCATCAGTCGATGCACGTTTGAAAAAATTACAATCAGGTAGTTCATCAGGTTATTGGGCAAGTAATTCAACTTATAACTTACCAAAAAATAATGTTGAAATAACACCGTCACGTGTTACTCCGCCGGAATTAAATAGTAAAACTATTCAGCCTGCAAAAGTGACGCCACCTACGCTGACAGCACAGCCGACTGTGACAGCTTCTGCCAAACCACCTGTAGTCGCTGCAACGGTAACGCCAAGTATTCCGTCAGGAACGAAAGGCAAAACACCAGTGGGATCATCTGCTTTAGCTGCATTTGCATCGAATAGTGATATTCCAAGTGCGCCGCGTATTCCAGTCGCTGTAACACCTTCGACGCCTGTGAAAGCCGTGTCTGTCGAGCCACCACTCAGCGCAAATGAGCGTGAGCAAATCATGGCGGCTATTAAAGCCGAAGGTGAGACCAAAACAGTCGATGAGGTATTAAAACCAGTAGCGACTAAAGCAGAACAAGAAGAAGTCGTTCAGGAAATTAAAGCTATTGCGCCGAAAGGCACTGAAATTGTCGATCCTTATGATGGCAAGATTAAGTTGACTGCGATTCAGACCAGTCAGTCAATTGCAGACCAACAAGGTAAAGAACTGACGAAAGGGTTCTCTTACCCTAAAAGCGTGGCTGAAAATACAGGTGCAGATTCCGAAGAAGCCAAACGCAACCAAGGTAAAAATGTCATTCGTACAGATTCTGAAATTGTAGTTGTACCACCTAAAGGTAAACGCAGTACTTATACAGTTTTGGCGGGCGACACATTAGCGTTGATCGCGATGAAAAATGGCGTGAATTGGCGTGATATTGCAGCTTGGAACCAAATTTCGCCAGATTCGACCTTGTATGTCGGTACGACCATCTATTTATATGATGCGAAACCGATTGTGCAAAATAATGAAGAATCGAAAGCTAAGCCTATCGCAGATAGCTATGTGGTGAAAGCAAATGACAGTCTTACAGCTGTTGCGAGTCAATTTGGTTTAAGTACGAAGCAACTCGCCGACTACAATGGTTTAACCACCACGAGTGGTTTATATGTTGGACAGAAATTATCCCTAAAAGAAACGCCTGCATCGAAAGCAAAATTGGAAGCTGATAAGAAAGCCGCTCAAGTTGTCGAAAAACCTGCAAAAGTTCAAACCAAATCCTACACGGTAAAACGTGGTGAATATCTAAAACTCATTGCAGATCGTTATGCGCTGTCAAATCAAGAGTTGGCAGATTTAACAACTGGCTTAACGGCTGGCAGTAGCTTGATGGTGGGGCAAAAAATTAATGTGCCATTACAAGCTGTAGCAGAAGTTGAGAAGCTCGAAAGCAAAGTCGTGAATCGCATTGAAAATGTCAAAGTTGATCCTGCGTATAAAGTTGAAAGCTATAAAGTGCAGCGTGGTGATACGCTTTACAGCATTGCGACGCAGTCAAAAATCAGTTTGTCAGAATTGGCGAGTCTAAATGATATGTCGGTAAATAGTGGGCTGATGGCTGGGCAAAGCATTAAAGTTCCTGCAAGTTCAACTGTTCCGGATACATATGTGGTGCAGTCTGGCGATACACTGACAGGCATTGCTAGTCGCTATGATTTAGGCATGGACTATGTCGCAAATTTAAATGGTATAGAGCGTAGTTCTGGTCTACGCGTTGGGCAGAAATTAAAATTAACAGGTGATGTCGCACCGGTTAAAGTAGAAACCAAAGCTGAGGCGACCAAAATTGAAAGCAAAACCAATACACGAACGAATTCCGTTGATGCGACCGATATTCATGTGGTGAAATCAGGTGAAACATTGGGTGTGATTGCGAAGAAATATCATCTTCAATTACGTTATTTAGCTGAATTAAATGGCCTAAATACCAATAGTGCGATTCGTGTAGGGCAGCGTTTAAAAGTAGATGGTGAACTACCTGCTGATGTAGCTAGTAAAGCAACTGAAACCAAAAAAACGGAAGCTAAATCCTCTACGAGCAATGTGAAACCAACAAATACTGAAAGCTATACTGTGAAATCAGGCGAGTCTTTAAATTCGATTGCTAGTCGGACAGGTTTAACTGTGGCAGCATTGGCTGAATTAAATAACTTGAATCCGCGTGCTGGGCTTCGTGTCGGTCAAAATTTACAAGTCCCTAAAACTATCAGTGAATACCGTATTAAACGCGGCGATACATTGATTGGTTTAGCAAGCCGTTATGGACTTGATACATCAAAACTTGCTGAAATGAATGATATACAACCGTCTGCTCAGTTACGTATTGGTGAAGTCATTAAAGTACCAAACTGAGTCCAAACATTAAGGAGTTAAGTTGAATGTATTCTGCTTCAACTTCGCGTTACGTGTTTGGTGTGACTTTGAGCATACTTTCAACAGGGGCGTGGGCTGCGTTGCAGACCACGCCTTTTCTTGCCATACATAGTAGCCCTCAATATCATCAATTACAGGCAATGCCCTATGCCAATCCTCTTGCCAATAAAGGGGGATATATCACGACCTCGAGTATTGGGAGTTTTGATAATTTAAACAGCATGAATGGAAAAGGGCGTTCTGTTGAAGGTATCAATTATCTTTTTGATAGCTTGATGAGTTCATCTTTAGATGAGCCGGGTGTGATGTATCCATTGCTTGCCGAAAAGGTGACATTTGACCCGAAAAAAACTAATTTTGTTATTTTTCATTTAAACCCAAAAGCACGGTTTAGTGATGGTTCTGAACTCACTGCTGAAGACGTTAAATTTAGTTTTGATACCTTTCAAACTAAATCAAATCCCGGTCTACAAATGTACTTAGCGGATTTGGACAAAACAGATGTTTTATCTAAATATCAGGTGAGGATGAGTTTTAAATCTGGACACAACACTGATATGCCCATGATTTTGGCGCAAATGCCGATTTATTCCAAAAAAGATTGGGCAAAAAAAGATTTTACTCAAATTACATTGCAGCCCATATTAGGCTCAGGCCCTTACACAATTGAGACGATCGATGCAGGTAGGAGTATTCGCTACAAGCGCAATCCTGAGTATTGGGGGCAGAACTTAGCTGTTAATCGTGGTCGATATAATTTTAACCATCTGAAATATGTATATTACCGCAGTCCTGACATTGCCTTTGAAGGCTTTAAAGCAGGTCAATTTACGTTATATGAGGAAAAGACTGCACGTAATTGGGTGGGAGCGTACAATTTTCCTGCTTTTAAAGACGGTAAAATTGTCAAATATCGCTTTAAACATGAACGACCGATTCCCACAAAAAGTCTCGTATTTAATACTCGTCGTGCGCCATTTAGTGATATTCGCTTTCGACAAGCTTTAACCTATGCTTATGATTTTGAATGGCAAAATAAAGCATTATTTTATGGGCAGTATCAGCGTTTGCAGAGTTATTTTAGTAATAGTGTGCTAGAAGCGAAGGGGAAACCCTCTATCCAAGAGTTGGATATTTTAAAACCGATGTTATCGCAACTTGATCCTATTCAACGACAGGGAGTTTTATCCAATTGGCAATATCCCGTTTCTGATGGCAGTGGATTTAATCGAAAAAACCTTCTGCATGCACGCCAACTGTTATTGAATGCGGGTTATCGTTATCAAGACGGCAGATTGGTGGATGCAAAATCTCAGCCTGTGAAATTCGAAATCTTGATTCAGCAACAAGATTTGCAGCGAACCTTAATGCCATTTATACGAAATTTGAAACGTTTAGGTATTCAGGTGTTATTACGACAAATAGATGGGCCGCAATACACCGAGCGTATGCGAAATATTGACTTTGATATGATCGTGGATGAAATGCCTCAATCGCTCACTCCAGCAGGTGAGCAAGCTCAACTTTGGGGCAGTCAAGCAGCCGATCAAGTGGGTAATTATAATTATGCAGGGATTAAAAATCCTGTGATCGATAAGCTCATTCAACAGGTGATCAATGCTCCAAATCGGGAGGAATTGATTATTCGTACGCGTGTTTTAGACCGCCTGCTCAGAGCGGGTTATTATCAAATTCCAATGTTTGGGCAAAGTGAGAACTGGTTTGCCTATTGGCATATGTATAAGCAACCTTATGTCAAACCTAAACTTTCTGCAGGGATTGACTATTGGTGGAGTGATGCAGCTCAAGCCAAGCAAATAACACAATATCTACGGCAGCAATAAATACACCTGAATGACAAGGAATGTGAAAGCAACATGGGCACATATATTTTAAAAAGATTGCTCCTGATTATTCCAACATTGTTTTTCATTTTACTGATTAACTTTGTCGTGATTCAGATTGCGCCGGGAGGACCTGTTGAGCAAGCTATACAGCAAGCAGAATCCTTTCAAGGTATGGGAAACACAGATGGTGGTGAAACTGCGACGACAGGCAGTAAATACCAAGGTGCAAAAGGCCTCAGTGAAGAAATGGTGGCAAAAATCGAAGCGCAATATGGTTTCGATAAACCATTATTCGAACGTTTTTGGCTCATGTTAAAGGGCTATGTAACGCTAGATTTTGGTACAAGTTTCTTTAAAGATAAGCCTGTGACTCAGCTGCTTTGGGAAAAGCTGCCTGTATCCTTATCCCTTGGCTTATGGAGTACCTTGCTGATCTATATGGTGTCTATTCCATTAGGCATTAAAAAAGCCCGTCAACATGGTCTGTTATTTGATAAAAGTACGTCTATTTTATTGGCTATCGGCTACGCCATTCCTGCTTTTGCCTTTGCCATTTTACTCATTGTCTTTTTTGCAGGTGGTTCATATTTTCAGTGGTTTCCTCTGCAAGGTTTAGTTTCAGAGAATTTCGCTGAGTTAAGTGTATTTGGCAAAATTGCAGATTATTTTTGGCATATGGCGTTGCCTTTGTTTGCTATGGTAATTGGTGGTTTTGCAGGCTTAACTTATCTGACCAAATACTCTTTTATGGAAGAGTTGAATAAGCAATATGTTCTTGCTGCTCGTTCTAAAGGTTTGACCGAATCACGTGTGCTGTATGGGCATGTATTTCGTAATGCAATGCTCATTGTCATTGCTGGTCTGCCAGAAGCATTGATTGGGATCTTCTTTGTGGGAAATCTATTTATTGAAATTATTTTCAATTTAGATGGTCTGGGATTGTTGGGGTTTGAAGCCATCGTACAGCGCGATTATCCAGTCATTTTTGGCACCTTGTTTATTTTTACCTTGATGGGGCTGATCTTAAGATTAATCAGTGATGTCATGTATCAAATGATTGATCCGCGAATTAATTTTGATTCGCAGGGGGCAAAATAATGTCTCCGATCATGCAAGCACGTTTTCAACGTTTTAAAGAAAATAAATTAGGCTTTACATGCTTTATCAGTTTTGCCTTGATTTTTATGTTGTCCCTAGCTGTCAAGTTTATTGCCAATGATAAACCGCTCTTGGTTAAATACGATGATTCTTTATATGTGCCCGTATTGAAAAGTTATCCAGAAACCGCTTTCGGTGGGGTATTTGAAACTGAGGCAGATTATAAAGATCCTGTTGTTCAGCAACTGATAGAAGATAAAGGCTGGGCGGTTTGGCCACTGATTAAATTTTCCTATCAAACACCGAATTTAGAACTGGCTGTGCCCGTACCATCTGCACCAACTGCACAAAATTGGCTCGGTACCGATGACCAAGGGCGTGATGTGCTCGCACGTATTTTATATGGATTACGTGTGTCGCTCCTGTTTGGTTTTGCATTAACTTTTGCTTCAGCCATATTGGGCATCATGGTTGGGGCGATACAGGGCTATTATGGTGGCTGGGTAGACCTCATTGGTCAACGGATTTTAGAAGTCTGGGGCGGACTACCGATGCTATTCATGGTGATGATTTTGGTCAGCATGTTTACGCCGAGTGTGTATTGGCTCTTTGTCATTATGCTGCTGTTTGGCTGGCCCACTTTGGTCGGCTTGGTTCGTGCAGAGTTTTTGCGTGCTCGTAATTTTGATTATGTCCGTGCAGCACGGAGTCTTGGCGTTACAGATAGCACCATTATGTTTCGGCATATCTTACCAAATGCGATGAGTTCCAGTCTTTCACAGCTACCTTTCATGCTCACGGCAAATATTACGGCACTGACAGCCTTAGATTTCTTAGGTTATGGCTTACCGCCTGATGCCGCGTCCTTAGGTGAGTTATTGCTTCAAGGGAAAAACAATCTGAATGCACCATGGCTTGCCTTATCGGGGTTTTTTACCTTAGCGATCGTGCTGTCTTTATTGATTTACATTGGGGAGGCGACACGTGATGCATTCGATCCTAGACGTCAATAATCATCAAGTTAATGTACCTTCCATCGTATTAGCGGTTGAACATTTACATATTTCCCATGCAGCACAGGTCTTGGTTGAAGACCTGAATTTTAATTTGCATGCAGGTGAAACGATAGCCATTGTTGGAGAAAGCGGTTCTGGTAAATCGATTAGCAGCCTAGCTATACTCGGTTTGTTGCCAAGTGATCTGCAGGTCACAGGCAGCGTCAGCCTGAATGGACAGAATATTCTTGGACTGAGTCCTGAGCAGCATCGAAACATTCGTGGACAGAAAATTGCCATGATTTTTCAAGAGCCGATGACGGCCTTAAATCCCTTACATCGTGTGGAAAAGATTGTTGGTGAGTCATTGTTGTTACAGGGATGGTCGAAGGCAAAAACACGACAGCGCGTTATAGAATTATTAAATGATGTGGGTATTCCTGATGCTGAAGATAAGTTAAGGCGCTATCCACATGAATTATCAGGCGGGCAGCGGCAACGTGTCATGATTGCCATGGCATTGGCCTTAGATCCTGATATTTTAATCGCTGATGAGCCAACCACGGCTTTAGATGTCACTTTGCAGGTGCAAATCTTAAATTTATTAAAGTCGCTACAACAGCAGCGCAATATGGCGATGATATTAATTAGCCATGACCTGAATTTGGTCAAGCGCTATGCCGAACATGTGATTGTGATGAATCGTGGGCAAGTGGTGGAGCAAGGTGGTGTTCAGGAAATTTTTGAGCAGCCGAAGCAGGCGTATACCAAAAATTTATTAGACCATGATTTTGGTTCAGCAATACAGGTTTCGCAAACGCAGACACTTTTAGAATTACGCCAGTTAGGAGTGAAGTTCCCAGTCAAACAAGGCTTATTGAACCGCATTAAAAATTATGTCGTTGCGGTAGAAGCTTTGGATTTAACAGTGGCTGAAGGTGAGTCGATCGGTATTGTTGGTGAGAGTGGTTCAGGGAAAAGCTCTTTAGCACTGGCTATTGCTCGGCTCATAGAAAGTGATGGTGAAATTATGTTAAATCAACACGCCATCAATCAACTTTCAGAAAAACAGCTCAGACCTTTACGTCGTGAATTTCAAATCGTCTTTCAAGATCCATTCAGTAGTTTAAATCCACGGCTCAATGTAGAGCAAACCATTGGCGAAGGTTTGGCCTTACAGCATTTATCTGCAAATGAAATTGTACAGCGTATAGATGAAGCTTTGCAGAAAGTCGAATTAGCCAGCTCATTTAAGCAGCGTTATCCACATGAATTATCGGGTGGGCAACGGCAGAGAGTCGCCTTAGCACGTGCGTTGGTATTACGTCCTAAATTATTGATACTCGATGAACCCACATCGGCACTAGATCGGACGACACAAAAAGCCATCGTGAAGCTGCTACGGCGTTTGCAGCAAGAATTTAATATGAGTTATTTATTTATCAGTCACGATTTACACGTGGTCAAAGCCCTGTGTCAAAAAGTGTTGGTACTGCGCCATGCCAAAGTCATGGAATTTCAAGACACCGCAGATCTATTTGCACGACCACAAACGGACTATACCCGTAAATTAATTGAAGCCAGCCAATACTAAAATCAAACTTATGGATATTTTGACAAGTGTCATTGTCAAAATATCCTTGACCTTTAGAAAATAATAATTAGAGTAAATACTCAGGACTTATTATTTCATTTTGGACATTGTCATGAGCCATTTAGCTGAAAGCTTTAAAATTCGTAATACCACGTTTAAAAATCGCATCATCAAAGGTGCAATGAGTGAAGCATTGGCCAATACCGCAGGCCAACCCAATCACTTACATTTTGGGTTATATGAAGCTTGGGCGAAGGGTGGTTTAGGCTGTGCCATTACCGGTAATGTCATGGTGGATTTTTGTGCTAAAAATGAGCCGGGGGTTGTGGTCGCTGAAACAGAGCGAGATTTGGCGCAGTTAACACAGTGGGCTGAGTTAGGTAAGAAGCACGGCATGGTGCAATTGGTTCAACTTTCACATCCGGGCCGTCAATGTCCTAAAGGTTTAAATAAAGAAACGGTTGCACCATCTGCTGTGCCATTTAGTCCGATGTTAGCTACAACTTTTGGAACACCGCGCGAACTTCGTGAAGATGAAATTTTAGATATTATTCAGCGTTTTGCACGTGCCGCACACATTTGTGAAAAGGCAGGCTTCGAAGGCGTGCAATTGCATGGTGCACATGGTTATTTAATTAGTCAGTTCTTGTCGCCACTGACCAATAAACGTCAAGATCAGTGGGGCGGTTCAAATGAAAATCGCATGCGCTTTTTGCTTGAAATCTATAAGGCAGTTCGTGCTGCGACGACCGATGATTTTATCATTTCGGTCAAACTGAATTCTGCTGATTTCCAACGGGGCGGAATTAGCGAAGCAGATGTGATTGAGGTTTTTAAGGCAATCGATGCCGCAGGGATTGATATGATTGAAATCTCGGGCGGTTCCTATGAAGCGCCAGCGATGGCGGGTGCTAAAGAAGAAAAACGTAAAGCCAGTACCATTGCTCGTGAAGCTTATTTCCTCGATTTTGCGGACAATATCCGTAAAGAAGTGAAATGCGCGTTAATGGTTACCGGCGGGTTTAGAACCGTCCAAGGCATGAATGCTGCACTAGACAGTGGAGCTTGTGATTTTATTGGTATTGCACGTCCATTTGCTGTTGAAGTCGATTTGGCTGATCATTTATTGGCGGGGCAGGATGTTCGTTACGGCGTAGATAAAATTAAAACTGGCATACCGATGATAGATAAAATGGCGATTATGGAAATTATTTGGTATGCCGCACAGTTTAAATCGATTGGTGAAGGAAAACTGCCAAATCCTAAACTTTCGCCCTTAAAAGTGTTTTTTAAATATCTCAAAGGTAATTTAACCGCGGTCATTAAAGGGCAAGTCAATTCACGTAAGTCGGCTTAATCAATCATTGAATTTTTAGAATCAGGGCAACCGACATATATTCATGTTATGGTTGCCTTCATTCATATCAATATTGCTTACAATAAAAATGTCTAAAATTTTAATATTAACGGTCATTCTTTCGGGGCTCAGTTCTGCCCTCTATGCCCAGTCCGTATTTCAGACGGGAGATATTATTTTTCATATCTCAAAGTCACAGCAAAGTTTAAGCATTCAAAAGGCCACACATTCGCCCTATAGTCACATAGGTATGATCGTAAATAAAAATAACCAAACGTGGGTGCTTGAAGCCATTCAACCTGTGCAATATACCGCTTTAAATCAATGGATCACGCGTGGGGAAAATGCTCACTATGTGGTGAAAAGGCTCAAACAACCCTTAAATGTGCCGCAGAAAACGAAGCTGGTACAAAATGCTGAAAAGTACTTGGGCAAACCCTATGATATTTACTTTGAATGGGATGACCGTGCAATTTACTGTTCTGAAATTGTTTGGAAAGCTTATCAGCATGCTTTAGGAATCGAACTTTCTCCATTACAACAACTGAAACAATTTGATTTAAAACAAAATGAAGTACAGCGTCTAATGCGGCAGCGCTATGGTCAAAAAATTCCGCTAGATGAGCAAGTGATTGCCCCTAAGGCCATTTATGATTCAAAACTTTTAAAAGAAATATTTAGAAATTAAGGCAATAAAAAAGCCCAAGTCGCAATGCTTGAGCTTTTTAATGAGTGGTTAAAACCAACTCGAATATGGCGTCCCTACGGGGATTCGAACCCCGGTTACCGCCGTGAAAGGGCGATGTCCTAGGCCTCTAGACGATAGGGACAGTACAGAAAGCAAATTTTAAAACCGTTTATTTCAGTCTAAGTTTTTAGACTAAATAATGGCGTCCCTACGGGGATTCGAACCCCGGTTACCGCCGTGAAAGGGCGATGTCCTAGGCCTCTAGACGATAGGGACTTAATAAAATGTACTTCTGAAAAATTGGCGTCCCTACGGGGATTCGAACCCCGGTTACCGCCGTGAAAGGGCGATGTCCTAGGCCTCTAGACGATAGGGACGTTTCAGAGGTGGGCGTATATTAGGGTGAAAATCGGGGGGTGTCAAACGCTTTTCTATAAATAAATTCAGTTTTTGTTGTTGAGTGCATAAAATTAAAACAATTTGCTAAAAATGTTTGAAAAATACATTATTTATGTCGATTTTTTCAACACTTGTAAGATTGTAGCAATAACTTCTGGATGCGTTAAATATCCGCCAATATCGTGAGGGTGTTCAATCGATGTCTGAATTTGCTGGTTGATAATGGAGGGTTGAAAATCAAATGGTGCCTGACTCAGCGGAAAAGCGCTGAGAAAATCATCATGTGAATAAAAGTTTAACCAATCGCCTGAAATTGCATCAGGCCGCTGTAAAGGCTGAGGTAAGTGGGCTTGGATGACACGAAAAGCCAAAGGTGAGCCTAAGGTGATAAAGCGCTGTATGTTGAGTTCAGGATGTAGCAGTAAAAAATGATACGCAATCACGCTACCTAATGAATGTGCAATCAACAGGGTGGGTTTCGTTTTATGTAATTGCTCATGCAGACGAGTATGAACTGCCTGAATAAAGTGTGGATTGGATAAATAGAGATAAGTTTCGACCAAAAATTTATGCAAAAGTGTGGCATGTAATTTTGGGAAATAATTCATTAAAACTGCAAAATCGCGTAGGGCAAGATCTTTGCCGAGTGCGGTGATCGATTTGAATGATTGGCTCAATCCAATAGCATCATTGAGGGTGATGTCAGGTAGATTGTTTTGTACGGCGTGATGCTCAAGTACTTTTGGTGATTTTTCTGGGAGTTCAGTGCGATGGATAAACGGAAAATGTGGCCACGTTTGAGGTGTCAAGGTGCTGGCTTGAAGCATATTCTGCAAATGATAACGCGTGAGTAAGTCCCCATAAAAAGGCATGCGCATATGGTGCTGTATATACGATAAAAAAGTCTCTTGATGGCTTTGCTTTAAGCCTTGAGACAACAGTGCAAGCCAATGCTGTTCAAGCGAACGAGCAGTTTGTTGCTGTTGATTCATGCCATGGATAAAGATGATCTGCATATTGCACCTCATCGACGGACCAGTTTTTATTCTACTTTTATTAAAATATAGCCATAAAAAAAGAGCAACCGAAGTTACTCTTTTATCGTGTTTGGTGGTATGACAACGCAGATCAATCTTTGTTGTGATACAAGGTGTAGTAGCTGATATAACACGCCACAATGAAGATCATACAGCAGATAAAGCCAGTCAACATTTCTGGGTCAAATACCATACTAATACAGGTAATAAGACAGAATACAAAACCGAGTATTGGCACGATTGGGAAGAGTGGTGCAGCAAAAGCTAAATCTTTGGCAGTTTTGCCTTCTTTATACCACTGACGACGGAAGTTGAATTGGCTTAAACAAATACTCATCCATACCACCACCATGGTAAATGCCGCAACACCTAACAAGTTTTTGAAGATGGTTTCTGGTGCAAATTGCTCAGAAAGTAAGCCCGGCATACCACCGATCATGGTCACAATTACTGCAACATAAGGAATACCGCGCGAGTTCACTTTAGAGAACACTGCAGGTAATTGCTTACTATAGGACAATGACCACATCATTCGAGATGCAGCAAATAAACCTGAGTTTGCAGCAGAAAGTAGGGCTGTGATAATCACAAAGCGGATGATGTCTTCTGCATAAGGAATACCAATGTGCTGGAATACTGTTACGAAAGGTGAACTACTTACACCTTCGGCAGATAAGCCAGCTTCTTGATGGGGCAATAATGCAGTAATAACAACAATGGTACCTACAAAGAAAATCAACAAGCGGAAAATCGCCGTGTTGATGGCTTTAGGTACATTTTTCGCTGGATCTTTGGTTTCACCCGCAGCAACACCAATCAGTTCAGTACCTGAGAATGCAAAGTTAACAATCAACATAGTAGCGAAGATTGGGAATAAACCTTCAGGGAACCACCCTTGTGCAGTGAGGTTGCTAAACAGTGGTGCAGCTTCATAGCCTCGATAGCCTAAAACACCAAAAATGGCCAATAGACCTAAAATAATAAAGGCTACAACGGTAATCACTTTGACTAAAGCTAGCCAAAATTCAGATTCAGCAAACCATTTGGTTGAAATCATATTCAAGCAGAATACAAAAGCACCAAAGATTAAGGTCCACATCCACATAGAGCTGTCTGGGAACCATTCCTGCATTAAAAGTGCAGCAGCGGTAAATTCAGTTCCTAGCGTTACTGACCATGTCAGCCAATACAGCCAAGTGATGGTATAACCCGTACCCGGTCCGATATAGCGTTTAGCATAAGCGCCAAATGAACCTGATTCTGGCATATGTACAGCGAGCTCGCCTAAGCAAAGCATCACCATGTAGGCGATAATACCGCCTAAAAAATACGAAATAATGGCACCTACAGGCCCCGTTTGTGCAATGACTTCACCCGAACCAAGAAATAAACCAGTACCGATTGCGCCGCCAAGCGAAATCATCACCAGATGTCGAGTACTCATAGCGCGTTTTAACGGCGCAGAATTGCCCTGATGCGAAGCATCATTCGGAGAATGAGATGACTGCATAGAGAAAAAGGAGATTCAAATAATGAAGCGAGTAATTGTAGAGAAGAATGCAATGATGATGCAATCAATTAATATAAATTATAGATAAATAAACTTTAAGTTTGTCAGAACTGACAGAAGAATTGGCGTCCCTACGGGGATTCGAACCCCGGTTACCGCCGTGAAAGGGCGATGTCCTAGGCCTCTAGACGATAGGGACGTTTCGAGGTGCTGCGTATATTAAGGATTTTTATTTTAGGTGTCAAACCGATAATTAGAAAAAAAGAGAGAAAATATATCAGATTGATTAAAAAGATAGCAAAATAACTAAAACTAATTTATTTTCAAATAAATATTTAGAATTTAAGTTATAAAATGGATAATGTAATTCAACACCTAAAAGATTTTCAGACACTGTATGCTGCCTTAATAGGAGCGACAGGTTTGATTTTAACTTTCTTTTTTACAGCATTAATGACATTTCGATTTCATAAATCAGATAAGTTAGCGGAGCAACGACTCAAGATATACTTAGAACTAACAGAAAAATATATAGATTTTTTAGTCTATCTGGAATTAACTAGTCAAGGTGTATTTTTGGAATCTATTGATCAAGAAAATGAAATAATGAAAAAATACAAAGAAATATTAATTATTTATAATAAATTTTGTTTACTTAGTACTTCATTAACAAAGAAAAAATCAATGGGGCTAATGAATGAGCTTCAAAAAATTTATGAATTGGCAAAAAAATTAGATGTAAAAGATCAAAAGGAAGTATTTATATTTATTCAAAATTTAAAAGCTGTCGAAGATGAAGGAATTAAATTTTCCTGGATATTAAGAAAAGAATTAGAAGTTGCCACAGATTTGAAAATTGAAAAAGAATTGATTTAAATAAAAAGCACTTTCGTGCTTTTTATTTAATAGGCATATTTAAGCTTTATCGTGATATAACCAATAATAACCTACATAACATGCCGCCATAAAGATCAGGCAGCCAATAAAGCCTGAAAGCATTTCAGGATCTGCAGCCATACTTAAACCTGTTGCGGTACAGCAGACAAAGCCAAGGATTGGAACCAGTGGGAACCATGGTGTACGGAATTTAAGTTCTGACACGCTATGACCTTGTTTCAGCCATTGGCGACGGAAGTTAAATTGACTCCAACAAATACTCATCCACACGATCACCATAGTGAAAGCGGCAACCCCCATCAAGTTTTTGAAGATCACATCTGCGCCAAATTGTTCTGACAATAGACCTGGTAAACCACCGATCATAGTGACCAATACAGCAATATAAGGCACACCTGTTTTGCTTAATTTGCCGAAAGCACGTGGTAATTGTTTTTGTGCAGACAGTGCCCACATCATACGCGATGCAGCATATAAACCAGAGTTAGCTGTAGACAGTAAAGCTGTAATAATGACGAAACGAATTAAGTCTTCTGCATAGGGAATGCCCATCAGGTTAAATACGGAAACGAATGGGCTACTACTTAAGCCGCCATGTCCACCAACATTTAAACCTGCATCGGTATAGGTCAACAGTGAACTGATGACGATAATAGTGCCGACAAAGAAAATGATTAAGCGCCATACCGCAGCATGAATGGCTTTAGGCACATTCTTTTCAGGGTTTTCAGTTTCACCTGCAGCGATACCAATCATTTCTGTACCATTAAAGGCAAAGTTCACAATCAATAATGTGGCAAACAGTGGGAACAAACCATTTGGCAGCCAACCATGTTCAGTCAAATTGTGGAACATTGGAGCTGATTCATAGCCTTGGAAAGGCACGAAACCAAAGATGCAGGCAAAACCAAGGATGATGAAAATCAATACTGTTGCAACTTTCACCATGGATAACCAAAATTCTGACTCTGCGAATGCGCGTGTAGAACTTAGATTAGAAATCAGTACACCAGCAGCAAAGATCAGTGTCCATAACCAAATAGAGGTTTGTGGAAACCATTCCTGCATCAAAATAGCCGCCGCAGTAAATTCTGTACCTAAGGTGGCAGACCAGCCCAACCAGTACATCCAAGACACCATATAACCGGTACCCGGGCCAATATAATTTGTTGCAAAAGCACCAAAAGAGCCAGAAACAGGTAAATGTACGGCAAGTTCACCCAAACAGAGCATGACCATGTAGGCAATTAGACCGCCAATAATATAGGCAAGTACAGCGCCCAAAGGCCCAGCTTGTGAAATAACTTCACCTGAACCCATAAACAAACCAGTACCAATTGCACCACCAAGTGAGAGCATCACAAGGTGTCGAGTCGTCATCGCACGTTTAAGCGATGGACTTTTACCTTCAGCAGACGAGTGTTGCGAAGGTTCAGAGGGAGAATGCATAGTGAAAAGAAAATTGAACGAAAGGTATATTTTATGATTGAATGCAGTGAAATTATTGATAAATCGAATTTTTCTTATAATGTGATAATACTGATCTAAAATTTAAATCTTTAGCACTGACCATTGGATTAATGGTCAGGAGTTTGATACTCAGCTTCAGAAGTTGCAGGTACTTGAGTTTGTTCTGCTACAGGGGCTTTGTTGTCATCACGACTCACAATATACAGATAGAGTGCAGATGGAAATAAGATGGCTAAAACCAAGAGCAACTTTTTAAACATAGGGTGTTCTTACATCAAAATAGATCAAGCTGAAGTATAAACAAAACCAGTCAGGCTGTAATTAATTAAAGTTTACGGTTTTTCTGTTCTAGATTAGACAGGATTACTTGGTAAATGTCAGGGTAGTGTTGTTTAAAGTTCCGTTGTTGCATGATCGTGATGGTTGAGGCATTTGGCTCGACACCCAGTTTTAAAATTTTTTGGGTTAACGCGAGTTGTGAGGAGCGACCATCAAAATGTGTATTCAGTAAGTTACCATCGGTATATTTAACTGTGAGTCCAATATTAAGTAGATAATCAAAAATATCAGGCAAACCAAAACCGGCAGCTTTATAGAGTAAATTATATGTTTCTGCACGATAGCCACGGCCGTATGTTTGATGTGTTTTTAATAATCCTAATGCATTATAAAATTCTAACTTGGCAATAATTTCTTGTTCATTAATAGAACCATCGCCATTTTTTAAAGTCCTATTGATAGTGTTAAAAGTGACATCGTTTGAGCTGGGTTTGCAATCCGCAGCAATCAATCGCTTGATATCTTGAAGTGGAAGTACAAGATGCGCTGTGTCACACATTTTTTTAACTTCTTTATTTTTCATTTTACTGCTTTGAATATTTTTATTTTCAAATTCCTGCACTATGGCTGACCAACCATATATGTTTATAAATTTATAATAACGAGACGTATCATTTGTCATCCCTTTGATCTTTTTAAAGTCTTGAATGTTTTTCACTGATGGTGCATTGGTAGAGAGATTTTGTGGTAATGGAGCATTTGCAAAGCAATGCATACTCATTAGCAGGCAGCTGGTAATAACGATGTTTTTCATGGTTTATGTGCTTTTATTAAATTGTAAACGTCAGGATATTTGGTTGAAAAGTCATTCTGTTCCATTTGTTTATAAACGTTACTATTGGGCTCGATTCCTGCATTCAGTAGTTTTTGAACCAAACTCACAGAAGGGTTACGGCCTTTGATATTGTCTAAAATTAAATTACCATCCACGCCCGTGTAATCGACACCAATACTCAGCAAATAATCAGAAACGTCTTCTAGTCCCCAACCAATTGCGTTAGATTGCAAAGAGCTTTTTTCTTCATACGGGCCAAATTTATACGTAACGTGTGTTTGTAAAACATTTTCCGATTTGTAGAATTTTAATTTTTCAATGATTTCGTTTTGATCTATTTTGCCTTCTGCATTGGTTAATGCGCCATTAATAATCATAGAGGATGAACGGCCATTGAGTGGTTTGCAATTTGCTTTAAATAAGCGTTTGGTTTGATCGGCAGTACTTAGACCCAGTGCAATTTCGCAAAGTTTTTCTTTTTCCCCTTTAGGCATTTTACTTTTTAGAATGGTTCCATTTTCAAAATCACGAACGATTGACTCCCAACCGTATTTGGTTGCTGTTCGATAATACTGTATTGCTTCTTCGCTCAATTTTTTTGGTTTTTTCGCTTGTATTTGAGTGTCACGATCGTTGGTTTTGGGAATAAAAGATTCTTGGTCATCATTCAATGCTGTTTGATTTGTCTGATTGGCATCGTGCTCAACAGTATTTGAAGGATTTGTCGGTAGGCTGGTTTCGGGTCTAAAAATGTAGATGAAGATACCGAGACATACTATGCACAGGCCAAAGAGTAAGATTATTTTTTTCATGTTTTATTCTATTTGAAAATGAATCAAGAGCGTTTTTAGGCGCTCTTGATAGGGGAAGTTTAAAATTTAAATGTGACATCAGCAATGAACTGTCGCCCAATTTCAGATCTAAGTCTGTTGGTCGACTCACTAATACCTGGGGTGGTATAGATATTATGTCGATTGGTAATATTGTTAATGGTTAAACCGAATATTGCTTTGTAGTCTTTAGCGAAATTGAAATCATAAGTGGTACGCATATCCCAACTAAATCGAGGTCTAATCGTATCTGTAGCATAGGCTTCCAACAGGACACCATCATGCTCAACTTTGTTTTTTAGTTTATACGTATCTTTATATTCAGATTTGTAGCTTAAGAAGTTATTAATCTTTAATGGTAAATTTGAAAACTCAATGTCCCAACCAAAACGAGCAGTCCAAGGCTGATTGAAATTTTCAACAGGACGTTCATTAAATTGGATGAGGCTGCCGTTAAAGATAATATCGCGATCTTCAGCAGCCGTATTACTGTTAACGTTATATGACTCAGAATAGTCTAAATAATTTTTTTCTGATTCAGTGTAATCAAAGCCAAAGTTAAACCCGTGCAGAGAGTTTTTATATACCACTGGCAGCGTATTTCTGAGTGTGAGTGTGTAAATGTCAGCTTTTGCTTTACCACTATTACTATATTCAAAATGATCGATGGTGTTGCTGGTGGTTGGATCAATAAAACGATTTTTTGTGATTTCATCTTTGTTATCGCGATTCACCCATTTTAGACCAAGGTTCCAGTTTTTAACTTGGCTATTAATGGCAAACACAATTTCGTCAGCATAAGGGGTCTTTAAATTGGCACGTTGAATATTGGAATTAGCTAATATTAAATCTGATAACCCAGTTTGAGTCCAATAGTCTTCAGTTTGATTTTTTGTGCGTTTTAAATTGTATTCCAAAAATGCAAGTTGATCTTGCAGTTCAGTGGCTAAGGTATAGTTTGCATAATATCGATTCCATCCCGTAGTGAAGGACAGAAGATCATTTTTTAGCGGTTTATAGTTAAAGGCAGTACGAGGTGCAATATTTAAATTTTTCGATAAGCTATCATAATCTGCACGTAAACCTAAACGCGCTGAAAAATTATCCCAAGTCGATGTGTTTTCAATGAAGGTATGCACACGTTGTTGGTCAATATTAACTTTACCTTTTTGATAATACTTGCCATTTGTTTGATATTGGCCTTGATAGTTATTTTCATCCGTTGCTTCATCACAAAGAATATCACCTGCCGTACAGCTAATGCCTGAACTAGATAAAAGTCTTAGGCTGATTATACATATAGGCATCGTTAGGCCGTTCCCATGCAACTTTAGAATAGTCATAGCCCATACCAAAGCTTAATTGTTGCATGCTGTTGCCAATCTGAATGGTATCAAACGCATTTTTTAGACTATACGAAAATGTATCTTGGTGTAATTCAATATCACTACTTGTGGCACCTTCACCAGGATTGGAACTCCAGTTTTTAGTTGGTGTTTGCTTCCAAAGAATGCCGGTAGTTGAATCATTTTCACGTGCTTGGCTTAGCGTTTGATAGCTAATATTTTGTTTTAATGTTGAATTATTGAGTTTACTTTCTAATTCACCAAAAAATGTCAGCGTTTCTGTATTGCTAATACTTTTTGAATTTATTCGCTTATCAACGAAATTTAGACTGTCCAAATCCCCTAAATCAAAGCCAAACTTCGCTTTGGTTGTGTCCGAAGGTGTGTAAAAAAGGGTAGTCCCTAAGTTGATATTATTACGCTCGCTTTTGACTTTACTGCGATCTTCTAAACCACTCATTACTGGAACGATGGATTCACGTTTAGAGGCATAACTATTGATGCCCCATTGTTCAGAGAGTTTGCTGTATAGATTCAGGCTTAGGCCGTGTTTTTTATATTCTTTATTATTTGATGATGTTGGATCTTCAAACTCTGCAGCTTCTTCTTCATCGGTAAAATGATAACGTGACCAATCACTTTCCGTGTAGTCGTAAGTAACGGAGCCGTGGATTTTGCCAATTTCAGTATTTGGTGCACAAGTTTCAGCATTAACTACACCACCTGTAAATTCGCCGTATGCTGCAGAAACATTACTATCGATCAATTCTAATTTACAAATTAAATCGGTATTTAGGGCAATCCCTTGTGAGCCACCATCAAGCTTGCCTGAATAGGAGTTGCCGCTTGCCAGAGGGTCAAGGTTATTGGTGGTATTGACGCCGTTAATTACAAATTTATTTCGGTAAGATTGCGCGCCATTAATAGAAATCTCGGATGGTCGTAGCTCAGCCTGTGAATCTGCAGAACGTTGTTCACGGCTAAACTGCACATTTGGATTAACTTTTAAAAAGTCTGTGATATTTTTCGAACTATTCGGCGTTTTTTCTAAATCTTCTTTGGTGTAGATGGTTTTACCTACTTCTTGCTTGGCTTTGACTTCAACCTCAATAGGTGTCATCGACACCGTATTGGTTTTGATTTCTTCGGAGATCTGGCTTTCATTTGCATACGTTTGAGATGCTAAAGCAGTCAAAATTGCGATATTAAGGGGAGAATAGGCAAAGCGCATGGCTGTCAATAATTATGCAGATAAAAACGATAGCGATTATCATTAAATTTACAAGAATAATCAATAGAAATGAGAATTATTTGCAATAAGTGATTTTTTAATACACAACAAATTCAATGAAAATTTTGAATAATCAGGAGAGATGGTGATGTGTATTCAATAGACTTGAATATTCAGCTTGGAGAAAGTCTGAATAAGAATTGGCGTCCCTACGGGGATTCGAACCCCGGTTACCGCCGTGAAAGGGCGATGTCCTAGGCCTCTAGACGATAGGGACGTTTAGAAGATGGCGGTATCTTATTGATCCGCCATCATAGTGTCAAGTAGGTGAGGGCCGAGTTTATTCAAAATATAGCAGAACAGTTCAGCGGTCTTCTGAGTATCGTAAAGTGCAGAGTGTGCTTCTTTACCATCAAACTCAATACCTGCCTGAATACATGATTTTGCCAGCACAGTTTGTCCAAACATTACAGCGCTCAAAGTCACTGTATCGAATACGGAAAAACTATGGAAAGGATTTTGATTTTTTGTCCCTGTACGTGCAATAGCTGCCTGTACAAACCCTAAATCAAAATGGGCATTGTGACCAACTAAAACAGCATGAGTGCAGTTTTGTTGACGACGTACTTCATTCACTGACTTAAAAATACGTTTTAATGCTGATTTTTCATCTTCAGCCATGGCCATACGCATCGGATTAAATGGATCTACACCAATAAAATCCAGTGAACGACGGTCAAGGTTGGCACCTTCAAATGGATTGATATGTGCATGGTGGGCTTCACCCGGTACAAAATTACCTTCTGCATCATACACAATAGGAATCGCTGCAATTTCCAGTAAGGCATCGGTCTGTGAATTAAAACCTGCTGTTTCGACATCGACAACAACAGGTAGGAATCCACGGAAACGTTGACCAATGACTGGTCGAGTTTCATCTGTCACACTTTTCTCCATTGGATGGTCTTACCCGCATACAACGGAATAATTTTTTCGCCATCCAAATAGTCTAAACTTTCAGGGATCACTTGATCTTCTTTTACCAAAGTAATGGTATTGGTATTTCGAGGGAGTCCGTAGAAGTCTGCACCAAAGTGGCTTGCAAAACCTTCTAAACGGTCGATTTTACCGACTTGATCAAATGCTTGAGCGTATAGCTCAATTGCTGTTGGTGCACTATAACATCCTGCACAGCCACATGCATTTTCTTTAGCATTTTTTGAGTGCGGCGCACTGTCTGTACCTAAGAAAAATTTAGGGTTCGCACTGGTCGCGACTTCGAGCAAAGTTTGCTGATGGGTTTGACGTTTTAAAATCGGTAAGCAATAGAAATGCGGTTTAATACCACCCACCAACATATCATTACGGTTAAACAATAAATGTTGCGGTGTGATTGTCGCAGCGACATTACGGTCTTGTTCTAATACAAAATGCGCAGCTTCACTTGTGGTGATGTGTTCTAGCACCAATTTTAATTTAGGGAACTGTTTTAACAGTGGAGAAAGTACTTCATCAAGGAAACGTTTTTCACGGTCAAAAATATCGACATGGTTATGCGTCACTTCACCATGTAAGAGTAATGGCACTTGGTGTTCTTCGAGTTGCTCAATCACACCATATACTTTACTAATGTCACTGACACCACTGTCCGAGTTCGTGGTTGCACCTGCTGGATAGAGCTTAATGGCATTAACATGCTCAGATTCTTTAATTTTTTTAACTTCACTTGCAGGTGTGTTGTCTGTGAAATAGAGCACCATGCGCGGGTCAAAGTGAACGCCTTCAGGAACATGTGCCATGATACGTTCACGGTATGCATTTGCTTCTTCAACGGTTTTTACCGGTGGTACGGTGTTTGGCATACAAATCGCGCGAGAGAATTGTTGTGCTAAATCAGGAACTGTACGCTTTAGGGCTAGACCGTCACGTAAATGTGCATGCCAATCATCTGGCTGAAGAAGAGTAATCGTATTCACAGCGATTCCAAGCTTGGAAATAAAACAAATGATAATGCAAATAATGTGAAAATGGTAACGAGATTTCTGTACAAATGACTGAACAGATATAAATAAAGAATAAAACTGTGGTATTTTTAAATGACTAAAAGAATTAGATAAATGCTTGGAAATGGAATACAAGTATAACCTTGCAAAGTTGCAATACGATAAAGAAAAAATAGAGGAACTGATTACACGGCAAACTCGTCGTGTAGGGGAAATGTTTCCTAAAAAACTGGAAACTCAATTTTGGACTTTAAGTCTCGATCGTGCGCAAACCAACATACGTCATTTTTTTTGGATGGGAGTGTTGATCTACTTTGTGCTCACGATGCTGATCATTCCCGGAGATTACTGGATAATTAATCAACAGCATTTTGTGCATGATTTTATTCGTTGTTTGCTTGGTCAGCTCAATGGTGCGCTGTGTCTTTTGGCTTTATATACCTTTGCCCGTTACGACCGTCTGAAGCCTTATTTTTCACATGCCAGTATGTTTGTAGTGTTTTGGGCTGTTATTTCAATGTCTTGGCTCACCATGACCGTGTATACCGAAGCACTTAAACATCAGGCCATGATGATCCTTTGTATGATTTACATCTTGAGCTATATTTTGACGGGGGTTAAACCAGTCCAAATGTTGATGTCTGGATTGTTGGCTGCTGTGGTCACCATGTTGATGCTTTTTTCATTAGAAGTGAAATTTGATGTGATGGTATTGGGGCGTGTACTGATTGGAAGCTGTGTATTGGGTTTTGCAATCAGTAAGATGCTCTGTGCGCGTGAACGGATGATATTTTTGAATATGCTGCGCGCGGATATTAGTGAAAAAATCCATCGTATTCATACCACAGAGCTTTTACATTTAAGTCAGCATGATGAATTAACCAAGATTTCAAACCGACGTACTTTTGATGAAATGCTTGATACCTTTTATGAGCAATCTCGACGTAATAACACCTCGCTTGCTGTGCTATTTATCGATGTTGATCATTTTAAAAACTATAACGATTTCTACGGTCATCAAAAAGGCGATGATGTAATTTCAACCATTGCCAAAACCATTAAAAATGCCATTCGACATATGGATTTTGTAGCGCGATATGGTGGTGAAGAATTTGTGGTTTTATTGCCTGAAACCGATGCGCATGGTGCTTATGCGGTAGCGTCAAATATTTATAAAGCAATCGATCGTTTAGAAATTCCACATGCCAAATCACAGGTTTCAAATCACGTCACTATTAGTTTGGGTATTACGGTATATCGTGCTGAAAATATGACGAAGGATGAACTGTTAAATATTGCCGATCAGGCGTTGTATCGTGCGAAACAATTAGGCCGGAATCAAATTTACTATCAGTCGATTCGTTCAGCACATGTGGCTTAATGTTTAATAAAATTGAGAACTTCTCTGAAATCGGCAATAAAAAACCGCGCAAAATGCGCGGTTTTTTATGACTCAACAAATCTTATTTGTTTTTGTCTTTTAATTGAGGCACTGCAGAACCTGTACCTACTGCAAGTAAGCCAGAGTTTGTGTAGATACCTAATTTAGCGCGAGTATCTGTGATATCCAAGTTACGCATAGTCAATTGACCGATACGGTCAGCAGGGCTAAACATAGAGTCACCTTTCTCCATAGTTAAACGCTCAGCTTCATAAGTGAGGTTAGGAGATTCAGTGTTTAGAATAGTGTAGTCATTACCACGACGAAGTTCTAAAGTCACAGTACCAGTGATTGCTTTAGCAACCCAACGCTGCGCAGTTTCACGAAGCATTAATGATTGAGAATCGAACCAACGACCTTGGTAAAGAAGACGACCTAAACGCAGACCGTTAATACGGTATTGTTCGATGGTGTCTTCGTTATGAATACCAGTCACAAGACGCTCATAAGCGATATGAAGAAGTGCCATACCCGGAGCTTCGTAAATACCACGAGATTTTGCTTCAATGATACGGTTTTCGATTTGGTCTGACATACCTAGACCGTGACGACCACCGATACGGTTGGCTTCAAGAATGAATTCAACAGGGTTTTCGATGCGTTTGCCGTTTAATGCAACAGGGAAGCCTTCTTCGAAAGTTACAGAAACTTCTTCAGCTTTAACTTCTACGTCATCTTTCCAGAACGCAACGCCCATGATTGGGTCTACGATTTTGATACCCGCATTAAGGTATTCAAGATCTTTTGCTTCGTGAGTCGCACCTAACATGTTTGAGTCAGTTGAGTACGCTTTCTCTTTTGACATTTTATAGTCAAAACCGTTGTCGATTAGGAACTGTGACATTTCTGCACGGCCGCCTAGCTCGTCAATGAAAGTTTGGTCTAACCAAGGTTTGTAAATTTTTAGCGATGGGTTAGTCAACAGACCATAACGATAGAAACGTTCAATGTCGTTACCTTTATAAGTCGAACCGTCACCCCAGATGTTTACGTCATCTTCTTTCATTGCGGTTACAAGCATCGTACCTGTAACTGCACGACCAAGAGGAGTCGTGTTGAAATAAGGCATACCACCAGTTGAAATGTGGAAAGCGCCACATTGAATAGCCGCAATACCTTCTAAAGCAAGTTGTAAACGACAATCAACTAAGCGAGCTTTAACTGCGCCATACGCTTCCGCTTTTTTTGGAATCGCATCGTAGTCGTCTTCATCAGGTTGACCTAAGTTTGCTGTGTAAGCATAAGGTTCTGCACCTTTTTGTTTCATCCACAAAAGCGCAGCTGAAGTATCTAGACCACCAGAGAAGGCAATACCAACTTTTTTGCCAACTGGGACATTCTGCAAGATAGTTGCATTATCAGTCATTGTTAATCCTAACGATATAAATATAGGCACCGAGAATGGGTGGCCTGAAAGAATACATATATGTGCATGATTGTAGCACTTTTCTGCGGGGTTTTTCTAAAAAATCATGAGATACAAGCGATGAGGTGGAAAAAAATGATCGTTGAAATCTATTGGTGAATACTTCATCCAGTTTTTGCGGGCGGAAAATGCGTTTTCTGAATGGAATAGGATGTAAATATAAAGAAATCTATTTGATTTAAATTAATGGTCATACCATTATTGGGTTAATTTGGTTTTTATGCTTTTCATTGAAATGAGACTGAGGTCAAACAAAGCGTGGTTATTAGACTAAAGTATATTTTATAAAGTTTAGTTGTAAATAATAAATACAAAACAGATATTTAAAAGTTGATATGGAGGTTTTTAAACGGAAAAATAATGTTTTTGTATTTTATATTGGTCATACCAAAAACAAGAAAAGCTTGAATGATTGAGTTGAAATAATTAAAAATTGCGGAGTATTTCAGCAATAGTATGAGTTTTTATGTGTTTAATATTTATATTGGTCATACCAATGATAAAAAGACCACATGCTGATATTGCTCAATAATTAAATCTTAGTAAGCATTTCAAGGAGATGACAATGCTTCAATGGCAGCAAATATATGACCCAATGGGGAATATATGGATATCAAGTTTAATTGCGCTCATTCCGATTATCTTTTTTTTCTTGGCGCTTGCTGTATTTCGTTTAAAAGGCAGTGTGGCAGGTACGATCACCGTTGTACTGGCACTGTTGGTGTCTTTATTTGCCTATGACATGCCTGCGCTTATGGCATTGGCTTCGATGGTCTACGGTTTTTTCTATGGTTTATGGCCGATCGCATGGATCATTATTGGTGCGGTGTTCCTGTATAAAATCTCAGTCAAAACAGGGCAGTTTGACATCATCCGTTCTTCGATACTTTCCATTACTGAAGATCAACGTTTACAGATGCTATTAGTCGGCTTTGCTTTCGGTACTTTCCTAGAAGGTGCTGCGGGCTTTGGTGCTCCTGTGGCGATTACCGCAGCACTATTGGTAGGTTTAGGCTTTAAACCTTTATATGCGGCAGGTCTTTGTCTGATCGTAAATACAGCGCCAGTGGCTTTTGGTGCGATGGGTATTCCAATTATCGTTGCTGGACAAGTGTCTGGTGTAGATACGATGGAAATCAGTCAGATGGTTGGTCGACAGTTGCCATTTATGGTGCCGATTGTACTGTTTTGGATTATGGCGATTATGGATGGCTGGCGCGGTGTGAAGGAAACTTGGCCTGCGGTTGTGGTTGGGGCGAGTAGCTTTGCGATTGCACAGTACCTAACCTCGAACTTTGTCGGTCCTGAATTACCCGATATTACTGCGGCGATTGCCTCTTTAGTGTCATTAACGATTTTATTTAAATATTGGCAGCCTAAACATATTTTCCGCTTTGCAGATCAAGATGCGACGATGAGTGAAGATGTGGCTGCACAAAAACAGCAAAAATATAGCTTGGGTCAAATTGCAAAAGCGTGGTCGCCATTTGCGATCTTAACGGTGATGGTCACGATCTGGAGTATTAAACCGTTTAAGGATTTATTTACCAAAGACGGTGCTTTACATGATTTGGTTATTTCGATCAAAGTGCCATTCTTACACCAATTGGTTCAAAAGATGCCGCCAGTCGTACCTGAAATGAAGGACTACGATGCCATCTATAAATTTGATTGGTTTTCGGCAACAGGTACGGCAATTGTCATTGCTGCGATCATTACCATTATTTTCTTAAAAATGAAGCCGAAAGACGCGATTGTGACCTTTGGTGAAACCATTAATGAATTAAAAATTCCAATTTATTCGATTGGGATGGTGTTGTCTTTTGCTTTTATCGCCAACTATTCAGGTATGTCTTCGACCTTGGCTTTGGCCCTTGCACATACAGGTCAAGCCTTTACCTTCTTCTCGCCATTTTTAGGATGGCTTGGTGTATTCCTCACGGGTTCAGATACGTCAGCCAATGCGCTATTTGCAGCATTGCAGGCGACTACTGCACAACAAATCGGTGTGCCAGAAGTATTACTCGTTGCTGCTAATACCAGTGGCGGTGTGACAGGGAAAATGATTTCACCACAGTCAATTGCAATTGCATGTGCGGCAGTCGGGTTGGTAGGTAAAGAGTCGGATTTATTCCGTTTTACCGTAAAACACAGTATAACGTTCACAATCATGATGGGGATTTTAATCACCCTACAAGCTTATGTGTTCCCTTGGATGATTCCATAACACGAATTGTGTAACAACGTTAAGGAAAGCAGATGAAAGTCTCTGATAAAACTGTTCAAAGTCTTCGTGTATTGATTGAACAAAGCAATATGCAAGTTGGAGATCGTCTGCCTGCTGAACGGAAATTGTGTGAACAACTTGGCGTCTCACGCACCTCTTTACGCGAGGCGATTTCTCAATTGACTAGCATGGGCGTGTTGGTCAGTAAAGTGGGTGCGGGGACTTTTTTAAAGCAATTACCAGCGACTTGGTCGAGTTATCAAATTGTGCAGCCCATCAGCAGTTTGATTAGTGAAGACCCTGCCTACCGTTTTGATGTGCAAGAGGCGCGCATTATTTTAGAAGGTGGTACTGCATGGTATGCGGCACAACGTGCTACAGCAGAGGACTTGGCACATATCCGACATTATTATGATCAGATCAATCATTTTCAGGCTTTAGGGAATGACGATGAAGCAGCGCGTGCAGATGCCAAATTTCATTTAGCAATTGCTGAAGCATCACATAATTTAGTGTTGATTCAGATGATGCGTGGTCTATTTGATCTGTTGCAATTTAATGTCGTTTTAGGTCGTCGAAAAGTTTATAGCGAAGCACACCGATTTGATCAATTGCATGATCAGCACTTCCAAGTCATGAATGCAATTGAACGTCGTGATCCTGAAGCTGCACGTAAAGCAGTCTGTGGACACATTGAGTTTGTAGTACAACAGGTGCGCATGATTGATGAAGAAGAAGCTCGTCGTCAGCGTGCCAGTCGATTAAACAGGATATAAGCATGATTATTTCTTCTGCCAATGACTATCGTGAAGCGGCACGTCGTCGTTTACCGCCATTTTTATTTCATTACATCGATGGCGGGGCGTATGCCGAATATACCTTAAAGCGTAATGTAGAAGATTTATCAAAAATAGCGTTGCGTCAACGTGTGCTGAATGACATGTCACAGCTGAGTCTAGAAACCCAACTGTTTAATGAAACCTTATCGATGCCTGTGGCTTTATCACCTGTGGGTTTAACAGGGATGTATGCACGTCGTGGTGAAGTTCAAGCAGCCGTTGCCGCAGATAAAAAGGGCATTCCATTTACGCTGTCCACCGTTTCAGTTTGTCCAATTGAAGAAGTGGCGCCAGCGATTCAGCGTCCCATGTGGTTTCAGTTATATGTGCTACGTGACCGTGGCTTTATGAAAAATGCCTTAGAACGTGCCAAAGCTGCAGGCTGTTCAACTTTAGTGTTTACCGTGGATATGCCTGTTCCGGGTGCGCGTTACCGTGATGCACACTCGGGGATGAGCGGCCCAAATGCTGCCATGCGCCGTTATATGCAGTCGTGTTTCCACCCACACTGGGCGTGGAATGTGGGTTTATTAGGTCGTCCGCATGACTTAGGGAATATTTCTAAATACTTGGGCAAACCAACAGGTTTGGAAGATTATATCGGCTGGTTGGGCAATAACTTTGACCCATCAATTTCATGGAAAGACCTTGAGTGGATTCGTGAATTTTGGGATGGCCCGATGGTCATTAAAGGCATACTTGACCCTGAAGATGCCAAAGATGCAGTGCGTTTTGGTGCAGATGGCATTGTGGTGTCAAACCATGGTGGCCGTCAGCTCGATGGGGTTTTATCATCAGCGCGTGCATTACCGCCAATTGCAGATGCAGTAAAAGGCGATATTAAAATTCTTGCTGACTCAGGTATTCGAAATGGTTTAGATGTGGTGCGTATGCTGGCTTTGGGTGCAGATACCTGTATGCTCGGTCGCGCATTTGTTTATGCACTCGGTGCAGCAGGTGGTGAGGGTGTTTCCAATCTTCTAGAACTGATTGATAAAGAAATGCGTGTTGCGATGACCTTAACTGGTGCAAAAACCATTGCGGATATTACATCTGATTGTTTGGTGAAGTTAGAGAAAGAGTTGGCTGGGTGATTTTTTGAATAGATCTCTTGGGAAAGTTATTCGTTATCAAAAAAAATTAAAAAATGAAAGTTCCCTCTCCTTGTAGGAGAGGGTTAGGGAGAGGTATTTATTGATTAATTCTCCTAACCCTCTTGTGTAGCATTGCTACTCATCCCAAAGGGAGAAGCGATATTCATTATAGATTTTAATAACAATGACTAAAAACTTTTGATATGTGCAAATAAACCTACGTTGTTTAAATTATTTAAATCAATATTTTTCTATTGCATAACAATGCAATTCCTCTCTAGCGAGGAGAGAAAATAATGAAAATGGAAAATTCTACGAGCATGCAAAGTCAATCATCACAAACCATTCAAAACTTTATCAACATCGTCGGTAAGCAACACGTTTTAACTGAAGATAAAGACACACGTTTATACCGCCAAGGTCGCCGTTACGGTGCAGGAAAAGTATTGGCTGTGGTTACACCGGGCTCTTTGCTTGAGCAATGGCAAGTGCTGCAAGCGGCTGTGGATGCAAATTGTATTGTGATTATGCAAGCCGCCAATACAGGTCTGACAGGTGGTTCAACGCCGTTTGGTGATGACTATGACCGTCCTGTGGTGCTGATAAGTACACGTCGTTTGGTTGGCATCCAAGTGATTAATGAAGGTAAACAAGTAATTTGCTTACCAGGTGCGACATTAGACAAGCTTGAAAAAGATTTGCTGCCATATAATCGTGAACCTCATTCGGTGATTGGTTCTTCTTGTATTGGCGCATCGGTTTTGGGCGGCGTATGCAATAACTCAGGGGGTGCTTTGGTACGCCGCGGTCCTGCCTATACAGAGCTTGCACTGTATGCACAAGTGAATGAGTCAGGTGAGTTAGAGTTGGTCAATCATCTAGGTGTCCATCTTGGCAATACGCCTGAAGAAATCCTCACAGCGCTAGAAAATAAAAACTATCAAATCAATGATATTGTGAATAATTCAAGCTGCTGTGCGTCAGATCAACGTTATTCACATGACGTAAAGCAGGTTGATGAAAATACGCCTGCACGTTTTAATGCCGATCCAAGCCGTTTATTTGAAGCATCGGGTTCAGCAGGTAAGGTCTGCGTCTTTGCAGTACGTTTAGATACCTTTGAAAAAATCCCTAGTCAGGTGTTTTATGTAGGGACCAATTCACAAGATGATTTAACCGAAATTCGTCGTTTTCTATTAAAAGATCTTGCACGCCTCCCGATTGCAGGTGAGTACATTCATCGTGTGGCATACGATATTGGGGCTGAATACGGTAAAGATTCTTTTGTATTTATTGAAAAATTTGGCACGGCAAAAGTTCCAGCTGCTTTTGCCATGAAAGATAAAGTCGATGGCTATTTAGAAAAACTGGGCTTGCGAGGTTTGTCAGATAAAGTCTTGCAGCTAGTGACAAAATTTTTGCCGAATCATTTGCCGAAACGGATGAATGCCTTCCGTGATTTATATGAACATCATTTGATGATTCGTATTGAAAATCAGGATGTTGATCAAGTTGATGCGTATTTGAAAACGTATTTTTTAGATAAAACGGCAGGCAATTATTTTAAATGCACAGACGAAGAAGGGCGTAAAGCATTTTTACACCGTTTTGCGGTGGCAGGTGCTGCAATTCGTTATCGTGATACGCATCGTTCGGAAGTGGAAGATATTGTTGCGCTGGATATTGCGCTACGTCGCAATGATCGAGAGTGGGTAGAAACTTTGCCGAAAGCCATGGATGAGCAAATTATCCATAAACTCTATTATGGACATTTTCTCTGTCATGTTTTTCATCAAGATTATATTGTGAAAAAAGGTGTAGACCCTTTGGCAATGGAACATGCAATGTGGCATTTACTCGATGATCGTGGTGCTGAATATCCTGCGGAACACAATGTTGGACATTTATATGTTGCCAAGCCTGCATTAAAAAATCATTATCAAAAGTTGGATCCAACCAATAGCTTTAATGTCGGGATTGGGCAAACCAGTAAGCTGAAGCATTGGAAATAATGCTTTTAAAAATAACACGCCGTGATGTGAAAGTTCACGGCTTTTTTTATGGTTAGAGGATTTATATATCAGGCGGTATTGACCATAAAAGCGAAGAATATTTTCTAAACTGTCATCCCAAAATATAAAAAAACCGCTAAAGTATTATGCAACAAGTTGCAAAGCCAAAATAAGGATTCAGCATGACAACGACTAGCTATGCAAATATTTTAAAGCCTTTACATTTGGGTTTTACCACGATTAAAAACCGTGTCGTGATGGGGTCCATGCATAGTGGGCTGGAAGATCGTTTTTATAATTATCCTAAGCTTGCAGCTTATTTTGGTGAGCGTGCGAAAGGTGGTGTCGGCCTGATTATTACAGGCGGTATTTCGCCAAACCGTCAAGGTTGGCTGTTACCTGCTGGCGGTACCATGAATACGTTAGGTGATATCGCTCCGCATCGCTTGGTGACCCATGCCGTACATAAACATGGCGCCAAAATTTTAATGCAAATCTTGCATGCTGGGCGTTATGGCTATCAGCCTTTTGCAGTGTCAGCAAGTCCGATTAAATCTCCAATTTCACCGTTTAAACCGCGTCAATTAACGGACAAACAAATTCTTTCAACCATTGATGATTATGTCAAAACGGCAAGCCTTGCACATAAGGCCGGCTATGATGGTGTAGAAATTATGGGTTCAGAAGGCTACTTGCTGAATCAGTTTTTAAGCCGTCATGTCAACCAACGGACAGACCGTTGGGGTGGTGAAATTGAAAATCGTATGCGCCTTGCGGTTGATATTGTAAAATCAATACGTGCTGAAGTGGGTGAGAAATTTATTATCTGCTTCCGTTTGTCATTGCTTGATTTGGTTCATGATGGGAACACCATGGCAGAAGTCATTACTGTTGCTAAAGCATTGGAAGCAGCAGGTGTGACGTTATTGAACACGGGGATTGGTTGGCATGAAGCACGTATTCCGACAATTGTGACCTCAGTGCCTCGCGCAGCGTTTGTGGACTATACCGCTGAAGTCAAAAAACATGTTGCGATCCCTGTCATTGCGTCCAACCGTATCAATATGCCAGATACTGCTGAAGAAATTTTAGCTTCAGGCAAGGCGGATATGGTGCAGATGGCACGTCCATTCTTGGCAGATCCGTTTTGGGTAAATAAAACGGCGACCAACCGTGTCGATGAAATTAATACCTGTATTGCCTGTAACCAAGCCTGTTTAGATCATACTTTTAAAAATCAGCGTGCGACGTGTTTGGTCAACCCACGAGCGGCATATGAAACTGAATTGGTTTATTTAAAGACCAAAAAACCGAAGCGTATTGCAGTCGTCGGTGGTGGCGTTGCTGGGATGTCTGCTGCAACGGTAGCGGCAAGCCGAGGCCATGCGGTGACACTATTTGAAGCTGGTGCAGAGGTAGGTGGTCAATTTAATTTGGCGAAAGTCGTTCCGGGCAAAGAAGAATTTCACGAAACGATTCGCTACTTTAAAGTTCAAATCGAAAAAACAGGGGTTGATTTGCGTTTAAACACGCGTGTAAACCGTGAACAACTTGAACGTGAAGGGTTTGAGGAGGTTGTTATTGCAACAGGTGTGGTTCCTCGCAGCTTAAAAATTGAAGGTAGTGATGCACCGAATGTCTTATCTTATGCAGAAGTGCTGAAAGGCGCAGCTGTGGGCAATAAAGTTGCTGTGATTGGTGCAGGCGGCATTGGCTTTGATGTATCTGAATTTTTACTCAAACCACCACATCAGCCACAACCAATGCCTTTAGCGGATTGGCAGCGGGAGTGGGGTGTTGATCCGAATCCAAACTATGTAACAGAAGGCGGTATGCAGGCTGCTGAGATCGAACCTCCCGTTCGAGAAATTTATTTATTACAACGTAAAACAACTGCACTTGGTGCTGGGTTAGGTAAAACATCAGGCTGGGTACATCGTGCACAATTAAAGAAAAATGCGGTTCGTATGCTGCGTGGTGTTCAATACAAAGCCATTACTGATGAAGGTCTTTGGGTTGAATATGAAGGGCATGATCAATTATTACGTGTAGATACGATTGTCGTTTGTGCAGGTCAGGAATCGGTAAAGCATTTGATGCCAGAACAGGGTGAGAAAACCCTTGCCAATTACCATATTATTGGTGGTGCAAAACTAGCAGCAGAGTTAGATGCGAAACGCGCAATACGTGAAGGTGCGGAGCTTGCTGCTAAACTTTAAGGATTTGGCGAAACAATATTCATTTGAAAGGTTTAGTTGTAATTTTTACTTGTCAGATGAATAAAACCTCCGTATTATGGCGCACATGGAAGCGTGGCAGAGCGGTTTAATGCACCGGTCTTGAAAACCGACGAGGGCGCGAGTCCTCCGTGAGTTCGAATCTCACCGCTTCCGCCAAATTCAAAAAAGCCCCTGTAGTGATACAAGGGCTTTTTTTTGTCTTAGATTTTAATTTGAGACGGCAATCTTATTCATTAGTATTTTTAAGCAATGCTAAAAATGGATATCAGACTTAAAATTCAAGTCAGAAATTAATACAAGGGTTGTCAAAGGTAGAATTAAAAGTAAGAGAAAAGAATGTTTATAGATTGATAGTGTAGAATTTATTTTTAATGGCTTATTTATTTAAATCTTTCACAAGCATTGGGCAGAGCTATGATCGCTTATTTTGAAAAAATATCAATTGTATTTTATTTGATCAATTGTTTTGAAGTGTTAGCAAGGCTTGGCAAGAGAATTGAAAGTGCTATATTTAAATCACGGTAGGTCATAAAACGACGCTACCAATAAGTTGGACGGATCAATGACAGCTCGTTGAGTTTCGTAATATTTTAGTCTTAAGATATTGCAGACAATAAATCAGCACTAGCCTTCCAACATAGAGCCCGCAGCGACGCGGGCTTTTTAATACCATTTTAGATTTGAAAATATAGTGCTTTTGTCAAACAATAATTAAATAGTCAACCTATGTTATTGATATATAGTTACTAAAGTAAAATAAGTTTACATTGCCATGAAATCTAACATTTACAAAGCAAGTTGTTGTGTAAAGATGTGATATAAAAAATTCAATTATTAAAACAAGTAGAGACGTCACTATGACACAGATGATCGATATTAAAGTGAAAGACCAATTTAGTCAGGTTTATGAAGCACAAGCTTTGGTGCGTAATCCTTCAGAAGAAGATTCTCGAGCGCTATTTCATCGCATTGAACATATCATTATTGCAGGTGAAATCATCCTACCCAGTATCGAACTACTTTTTGAAAGTCAAAAATCGGACAGTATTTACAAGCTTTTAGAAGCTTAAATTGAATGAATAAAAAAAACTCACCTTATGGTGAGTTTTTTATTTTTAGAGACTGAAATTTAAGCTGTTTGATCTGCTTTAAATTGATTCAAAATATATGAAAGTAACTGATAGCGCGTCATCGGGTTGCTAGAAGACAGTTCAACGTCTTGTTTACGTACTTGGATTTCTTGAGTTAAAACCCCAGCTTGAAAACGTTGCACGATCATATGATCTTTCGATACATCATGGTCGGTCAGCACTAGTTTAGGGCCAAGGTGCAGATGTCCAATCGCATCTAGACATTGTTCTAGGCTGCTATATAGGTTGAAAAGGATGAGTGCCTGATCATTAGAATAATTGGCTAAGTTCATTTTTATTATCCATGGTCAAAAAATTATTGAGCAGGAATAGTGTATACGAATTGAGCAACATTAATCTGTATGGATTATTTTTCATTTAATGTCTGTCTAGCTAACTTTGGTTAAATCATTGAGACAGCTTAAATCTTTATGAAAAATAAGTTGGAATTCGCTTTAAATTATAGGGGCTTGAATACCAATGGGACATCATAACGGGCAAATTCCTCAATGATACTGTTTAAAACCAATTGAGCTTGTGGCTCAGCTGCTGTAAAGGTGAGTTCTTGGTTCGTTTGGCTGTTGAAGCATTCGACTTGTTCTATACGCCAAATTGTTTCAATGGCTGTATTTTGAATGACCACTCGTCGAGGTTGTAATTCATCACTAATTTTTCGTGGCATGACATAGGTAATGGCCAATTGAACATCGGGCAATTCATCTGGTGAGGTTAAGAATGTAAACACCCAATTGCCAATTTTGCTGAGTTGCATTGGATTATCGAAAGAATCAAATTCTAAACAAAACTGTTGCGACATTGACATGCTCAAACGCTGGGAGGTCGGTTTAATTCTTGCGATTTTTTACTGTTGATTGACATTAGGGGAAGGTCGTATAAAACAGCAGTTAAAACCTTAAAAGAAATAAGTGAATCAATAAAATTAATATAATTCAATTTCTTATATTGGGATGTTTGAAAAATAACTCACCTCATTAAGTTGTTTTTTGAATGAGAAGTGAGGAAAAGTCTCTAAGTTAAACCAGTTGTTGCAGATTTTTTAGACTGTAATTAATTTGCTGTAATGCATGTTGTAAGAGTTTAGGTTGAATATTGGATTCATTTAGACAGGTGATCCATTGCATCTGACAGGCTTTTAAGTCTGCAATATCCGTGGCCTGTTGAATATTAATAATTAATTTTTTTGCCATCAGCCCACAATAACGCTGTAAGTAACTGCACATAAAACTCTGTAACTCATCAAAATCATGCTCGATGAAATCAACGGTTTTTTCTGCTAATACAGGGTTGTGTGATGTTGTGTTTTCAGGTGTGGCTTGTTTGAGTTGATGGGGTGTGGAGCTGATCGGATCTATTGGAAGGGTGTTCGTCAGTTCGTACTGTGTCTGAGTTTGAGGAACTTCCATCGTAGGCATTGAAAGTTCATTAAAAGTCACATTTTTTTGCGCTGTGAGATCGGATGCAGGGCTAAAGGTATTGAGATCGGACGTATTGCTAGGCGCTTTTTTAGGAGGATTAAAAGCAGAAAAATCTGAGCTTTGAAGGCGTTGATGATCATGTGCTGTAATTGGCTGAATCAGCCCAAGTTCCATTAGTTGCTCAAGCAATGTCGCTTCAGCAATGCGCTGCTGATAATGGACTGGCATTTGGTTAAAGTCATCACTACCAATTAAGAGTAGTAGACGACGTTGTCTTGCGTTTAATGCGAGCTGTCGGTCTTTTAATGTTTGAAAACCCAGCTCAGTTTTTTGATAGTTGAACATGCCTTAATTCCATAGCTCAAAAGAATTAAGGCAATCCTATGCAGTGATAATGACAGTAATATTAAGAAAATATTAAATAATCAATGATTTATAGGGTAATGACAGCAGAGTTTTCTAAAGCTTTACGCAAGTACGGGTCTAAGTCATCTTGACGTAATAGCCATTGCACATAGTCTGCAGGTAATTCTGCAATTGCGGTACCACGATGTTTACCAAAATTAATACTGCGAGGAATGCGAGCATCTTCCGAAGCTTCGTATAATTCTTCGATGCTATTGATTTTTAAGTGATGGACGATATGCATCAAAATATTGGCAGTTAAAATGATATCCATATCTGCGCGGTGAGCTTTACGGATCATTTCACGTGCTTTTTCACTGCCTTTGGTGATCATATATATCAAGGCAGAAATATTATGCGCTTCTGCATCAGGCCAAACTCGACGAGCAAGGGCAAGGGTACAAATGGCTTTAATTTTTGAACCATCTACACCGCATTTTTCGAGCGCTCGAATATCGTAGTCGATATTATGCCCAATGATATATGTCGTCTCTGATGGGAGTTCAAAACTGCTGTAGTGGGGCTGACCTTCAAGATCTGATTCTAAAATATGATGTACAGCCATTGCTGCAAAAGAAATTGCTTCATCACAACGATAAAGTTGATCAAAAATTTTAGATTTATCTAGGGTAATTTTGGCATCTGCCACCTGAATTGGAGCATAGGCAATCTCGATGGGTTGTCCATTTAGTGTATGGGTTTCTGTGTCGAGAATGATGGCTTGCATGTCCAGTTCCAGCATGTTGAATAATGTTTATGAATGTACATGATCACATCCACACTGACAAACCCATGCTGTGATTATTTGTAGGAATATTATGAAGATGGCTGCGCAGTGTTTAAATAATCTGCTTTTATCGCATCTGCCGAAATAAAACCTTTACAGCGGGATAAAGCTAAACCATCTTCTAAATCGACTTATTTTAAAGGCTTTTGTCCATCGTGATATCCAAAAATGTCGCTAAGTGGATTAAGCACTAGAGTATGTTCACGATCAATGGCATGGTGGTTTTTCGGCTTTACTTTTGTGCATATGTTTGTGTAGTTGGCAGGGGGTACAGCATTTTTGTTGATTTTACATTTTGCTTTAACCTCCGAAAAATAGCCCAATCTGTATCCAATGATCAGAAATATAAGTTCAGCCATTTTTCTGAGATCGGGGTGGCTGATTTATTTGAATGCTGTTAATCCATATCGAGTTAAAACAAAGTGTTAATTCAAGATTATTTCAATAAATTAAAATAAGAGCAATTGCTTGAAAATTAGGCTTGAACAAAAGTTTGTTCCATGTATTTAATGATTCATATTCAATGAAAAATTGACTTTAAAACAACAAACAAAAGGATCATGGAATGAAAATGCTGCGTTTAACGGTTTTAGTCAGCAGTGCGCTATTTTTAGCAGCCTGCGGTAATGATAGTAATGACCAACAATTTAGTAATCCTGAAACAAACGCTGATCTCAATCAGATCAAAAATCCGGTGGTAACTACAACAGCCTATAGTCAAGACAATATGCCTGCTGTGAGTGCAGACAGCCGATTGATGACCTATAAAATGCTAGGAGTAGATGGCAAAGTTGTTCAAGCCACAGCCTTAGTCTTTACCCCAAAAACAGTTGCTCCGGCAGGTGGTTGGAAAATTGTGGCTTGGGCACATGGAACGACAGGTGTGGCTGATAAATGCGCTCCGAGCCGACAAGGTTTGCAAGGCACTGAATACTTGTTACAAATGTTATTGGCAAAGGGTTATGTCGTTGTGGCACCCGATTATGAAGGATTAGGGGAACCTAGTGGACGTGAAAACCATCCTTATCTGAATCTAAAAAGTGAAGCCTTTTCGATTACCGATGCCGTTGTCGCAGCTCGAAGTTACTTAACCAGCCAAGGTAAAACGGTGTCGAAGGATTGGGTGTCAATCGGGCATTCTCAAGGTGGTCAAGCCGTATTAGGTGCAGCTGAATTCGCATCGCGTGCTGACTTAAATTATAAGGGAACGATTGCCATAGCACCTGCAAATAATCTTGCGCTCATTCTTGACGCAGGCGAGAAGTTAGCCAAAGACAAACCTGCAACCGTGCAAAGTATGATTTATGCGCCTTTAGACAGTTTTACTGCGCAGATCATTGCGGGTATGCAAGGGCATAAAAACAGTGTGGATTATTCAAAAGTATTTAGTGGACATCTGGCTGCGATTGCACCTCAGGCTGAAACAGTGTGTTCAGGCGAGTTAACCAAGTTAATTCAAGATGACATGCTCAGTTATGCGAGTCAGAACACGACTTTGGATAACTATGGTCGAACTCAGCCTGATTTCTTAACTTTAAAGCCAATCCAAAACTTTATGAGTGAAGGTTCACAGCCTTTAACGACAGCGGTGAAAACGCCGATCATCATTTATCAAGGTAAAGCCGATCAGACCATTCCAGCAGATGCGACTAAATTTATGATTAGCCTTGCTAAGCCGGGAACATCGATTGACTATCGTGAGCAAGCGACAGCAGATCATATTAGTATTTATACCGATAATCTGGCAAATTTTGTGCAAGATGTAGAGACTCTCATGCCAAATCAATAAGTTGATTTGACTTAAATAGTGCTCGTGCAGATTCAACATGGGCATTATTTATTTAAAAACAGCACAAACTTCCCTCTCTCATTTCTAAAACTTCATGCTACAATACGCGCCAATCTTAGCACGGCTTAAAAGCCCTAATTTAATAGGACCTCGCTAATGTTTGCCAACACCTCTATTGCTCAATTTGACCCTGAATTAGCTCAAGCGATCTCGAATGAAGATGCTCGCCAAGAAGCGCACATTGAGTTAATCGCTTCAGAAAACTACTGTTCACCTGCAGTAATGGAAGCTCAAGGTTCAAAACTTACTAACAAATATGCAGAAGGCTACCCTGGTAAACGCTACTACGGCGGTTGCGAGTATGTAGACGTGATCGAACAATTGGCCATTGACCGTGCTAAAGAATTGTTTGGTGCTGATTATGCAAACGTTCAACCACACGCTGGCTCACAAGCAAACTCTGCAGTTTACCTTGCGCTACTTAACCCAGGCGATACAGTTTTAGGTATGAGCTTGGCTCACGGTGGTCACTTGACTCACGGTGCTAAAGTTAGTTTCTCTGGTAAAACTTACAACGCAATTCAATACGGTTTGAACCCAGAAACTGGCGAAATCGACTATGAAGAAGTTGAACGTTTAGCTGAAGAACACAAGCCAAAAATGATCGTGGCTGGTTTCTCTGCGTATAGCCAAGTTGTTGATTGGCAACGTTTTCGAGATATCGCGGACAAAGTTGGTGCTTACTTATTCGTAGATATGGCTCACGTAGCTGGTCTAGTTGCTGCTGGCGTTTACCCAAGCCCAGTACAAATTGCTGACGTAACAACAACGACGACTCATAAAACACTTCGCGGTCCACGTTCTGGTTTAATCCTTGCGAAAGCAAACGAAGAAATCGAGAAAAAATTACAATCAGCTGTATTCCCAGGTAACCAAGGTGGTCCTTTAGTTCACGCTGTAGCGGCTAAAGCGATCTGCTTCAAAGAAGCAATGGCGCCTGAATATAAAGCTTACCAACAACAAGTTGTTAAGAATGCGCAAGCAATGGCTGAAGTTCTAATCGAACGTGGTTATGATGTTGTTTCTGGCGGTACTAAGAACCATTTGTTCTTATTATCTTTAATTAAACAAGACATTACTGGTAAAGATGCCGATGCTTGGTTAGGTGCTGCTCACATTACTGTGAACAAAAACTCAGTACCAAACGATCCACGTTCTCCATTCGTGACTTCTGGTATCCGTATCGGTACTCCTGCTGTAACAACACGTGGTTTTGGTGAAGCTGAAGTACGTGACCTTGCAGGCTGGATCGCTGACGTTCTAGACAGCAAAGGTGACGAAGCTGTGATTGCTACAGTGAAAGAAAAAGTTGCTGCTGTTTGCGCTAAATTCCCAGTTTACGCAAAATAAGTCTGACTTGAGAAAGCCCCCTCAAGGGGGCTTTTTTTATGTCATCAGAAAAATTCAAAAGTTATCTAAACATTTATATTTCTGATATAACGGAATAAGAGATAACAAAAAATTTGCCCATCGCTATAGATCTGTTGGCAAGGTCGCAAAGGAACTTTATATGAAAAAACCCAATATTATTCTTTCAGAACAAGATTTACATCGCTTAGAAACCATGTTGGAGCATCAGTCTAAGTTGACGCCGACGATGGAGCATTTGGAAGATGAGATGGCGCGCGCTGACGTGGTTGCTCCACAAGATGTCCCTGCCAATGTGGTGAGTATGAATGCCAAAGTTCTCATTAACATTGCACCTGCGACAGAAGCAACCGAAATTACACTGGTCTATCCACATGATTTTCGTGGCGATAAAGGTCAAGTCAATGTTTTGGCTCCAGTGGGCGCTGCCATTTTAGGTTTGGCGGAAGGGCAGGAAATAGAATGGCCGCAGCCTGATGGTCATACCATGAAAGTCAAAATCATTAAAGTGCTCTATCAACCAGAGCGTGAAGGGGATTATTTATAATTCCGCTGCGTTATACAGATAAAATCTACACACAAAGCCATCGATATCGATGGCTTTTTTATTTTTCGATATCGCATTTTTAGATATGAAATGTGCAAATGTTGTTAAGCAGATTTCATTACAACCATAGCAGTTTAACTTGGGAAAACTGTCAAAGAATTGACAGAGTCATGGGCACGAAGTCGGCACACTGTATTTCAACAACACCATCGTTGCTTAATAATTTGAAGAATAAGGTAGAGCCCTATGACACAATTAGAATCGAATCATTACAATCCGGACTATCAATATCAGCATATTGAAGTAAAACCCGTAACCGGTCGTATTGGTGCCGAAATTTCTGGCATTCAGTTGTCTGGAAGTTTAGACAAAAGCGTGGTCGATGAATTTAATCATGCACTATTAAAATATAAAGTTTTATTTGTGCGTGGGCAGCAAGATCTCACCGATTTAGAACAAGAAGCCTTTGCACGACTTTTAGGAAATCCGTTGAATCATCCAAGTGTGCCACTCAAAGATGGTACAGCACATACGTTGTCAATTGACTCACGTGGTGGGCGCGCAGATTCATGGCATACCGATATTACATTTTTACCCAATTATCCCAAAGCCACAATTTTAAGAAATGTAGTTGCACCTGAACATGGTGGCGATACAGTTTGGGCCAATACCGTGACGGCTTATGAAGATTTAAGTCCGGAGCTGCAAAAACTGGCGGAACAATTACGCGCGGTGCATAGTAATAGTTATGACTATGCGACTCCCAAAGGTCAGTACAATGAAGAAGGTCGCCATTTATTCCGTACCGCGGTAGAAGTGGAAACCGAGCATCCATTGGTGCGTGTACATCCTGAAACAGGTGAAAAAAGTTTGGTTTTAGGTCACTTCTTTAAACGCTTCAGTGGATATAGTCCGGCACAGTCACGTCGTTTATTTAAACTGTTTCAAGAGCAAATCGTGCAATGGGAAAATATTGTGCGTTGGCGCTGGGCGGTTGGTGATGTTGCCATTTGGGACAATCGTGCAACGCAGCATCGTGCCATCAATGACTATGGTGATGAGTTACGTATCGCCTCACGTGTCACCATTGAGGGTGATGTACCTGTCGATGTAAATGGTCAGCCGAGTACTGTACTGAAAAATATTCAAAACACCGATATTTCAAACTTGCGTTCAGAAGCAGGCCGTATTTATGAGAAAGCATCTTAAGTATGAGAGCGTCATTTAAAACAGCATAAAAACAGATAAATAATGCGAAAAACAATGGTTTTACATTTTTAAGCACTTGCCTAAGATCAATGAGATCTTAGGCATTTTTTTATAGACGTGAGCGATCAAAAGAACACCGCCCAACAGCATTTGTTGCAAATTTTACGTAATGAAGACATCTTTCAGGGCTTTAGCGATCAGACTTTAGAACAGCTTGTGCAACAGGTGAAATATTCACGGTTTCATGCGCAGCAGCACATCTTAAAACAACAACAAATCGTGCAAGATATTTATATTTTGCTTTCAGGTACGCTACAAATTGGTTGGTTGCAAAATAATGGTGAATTGATTGTCAATGATTATATTCGTCGCCAGTCGGTATTTAATTTTGTCGCACTCTTACAACAAAAGCCTTTGAATTATGATTATTTTGCTGCGACACACGTCGAGGTGGCAATCATTTCTGGAACAAGGTTTTTAGCAGTTTTACAGCGTGATCCGAAGGCGCTTTGGAATGTCGTGCAATCTCTCAGTCGACGCATGTATTTGATGTTTGAGCATAATCGTTATTTGCGAACGGCAACGCTAGAGCAGCGTATTGCTAGACATTTGATTCGACTCTATGAGCAATATGGATGTCGGCAGGAAATTCCTTTGAGACTCAGTCAGCAGGAATTTGCAGAGTCTTTTAATATTTCACGCCAAACGTTGAATAAACATCTGCAGCAATTTGTCCAAACACAAGTGATCGCGTGGAATTATGGACAAATCGTGATATTGGATCTTGAGCGTTTAAGGCAAATGAGTGAACTAGATGAATAACTAGATTTAAAATTTGACGAGAAGCCATGATCGCAAATGGCTTCATTGGACTTGTTTTTAGATTAGTGCTTACTGATTTTATCCAAATATCCCATCATAAAAGCAGAAAAAACAAAGGTTAAATGCATGATGATGTACCACATGATTTTGTCATTAGGGATGTTTTTCGCATCCATAAAAATACGTAATAAATGAATCGAAGAAATTGCCACGATTGATGCTGCAACTTTGAGTTTTAATGAATTGGCATCCATGGTGCCGAGCCAGTTCAAGCGATTGGTCGATTCATTAATTTTTAATTGCGAAACAAAGTTTTCATAGCCTGAAAACATCACCATTACAATCAGTCCACCCACCATAGTCATATCGACCAAAGAGAGGATGACTAAAATCAGGTCAGCTTCTGAATATTCTAAAATATGCGGAAGGACATGAATGACTTCTTGGAAAAATTTAATCGCGAGCAGTAGCAGTGCAAAGGATAAACCAAAGTACACGGGAGCCAGAATCCAACGTGCAGCATACATTGTATTATGGAAAAAACGTTCCATTTAAGCCTCTAAAATTATTGATCTATTATTTGGTTCTAAAGTATATGAATTAAATTTTACGATAATTTTGATAATAATTCATGTAGAGTCAGTTGTTTAATTTAAATCTAGATTGAATCTTTGGGTGTCTTAAGCTTGAATTCATCTGTGTAGGTCATCATATCAGTGGAAATGATGCTGTATGGCTGCTTAGGCGGATCTATAGGCAACGGTTGAGTTTGATGGCGAAATTTGACTGATGAAATAGATGTATTTTTTGCAAAATACTACAAGACTTTTATGGCAAAACTTGTAGTATAAAAATGATTTTATTGAGTTTAATTGGCTATGTCACAAATTGATGTATTGGTGCCGTTAAAGGATATTACGGTAGATCGGGCGGAAGTGCTTTCGATTAAGCGGAATGACCTTGTGCCATTACTGACCGATCAATATCGTCTAAATCATTATGCAGATCAATTAATTCAAGCACAGTCGGTACTGCTAGATGGTGTTGACCCTCAGTTGACGAAGCAACTTAGTCAAACCATTGAGCAGTTGATTCAAGCCTTAGCCAATTCAAAAAAATATTTAAAAACACGCAAATTTAATGCCTTGCAAAAATGGTTAGGCATTGATTTGGAGTACGGTTCAGGACAAGTTGAATATTATAAAAATTTGGATCAATTGCTTGATCGGGCAAATCATCTGAGCCAAAAATTACAGTTAGAAATTCAAAAGTCCCAAACACGTTTTAATCAATTACAGGGTTTACGTGAGCAAATGGCGCGCTATATCGTCGCGGCTGAAGAATTTTTGCTGGAATACCCACAGTTTGTTAAAAATCAGCATCCGCTTGATAACTTTGCAGAACGCTTATCGAAAAAGGTGAATACGTTGCAAACCTTACAAGCCAGTAATGATATTGCAATTACACAAATGCAGCTTTCTCAGCAGCTTTCTTTTGGATTATTAGATCGATATAAGGAAGCTCAGCAAGTGTTGATTCCGGCATGGCAATATCATGTGAAACAAAGTCGTCAAAGTAACTCGACAAGTTCATTGGAAAAGCTTGATAATAGCCGTGAAAATTTGATTAAAACTTTAAAAAAATCATTAGAGAATTCCTCTAAGTCTTAGAAATATAAGGTGAGTTATGACCGATTTAGATGCCAAAAATTTACCCGTTGAAGTAAGTAAAGAATTGACTGAAGAAAAGTTTCAGCAACTCAATTTACAGGAAATTGGCTTACAAACTTCCGATTTTCACGAAGTCGAAGCTGCACGTAAGGAATTGGCAGATTTAAGTCATAATAGTGTTGCCGAATATGGTAAAAACATTGCCACCAAGACGTCGACCTATACCGATGAATTATTAAATTTGGTGCAAAATAAAGATCTGGATGCGACAGGTCAAAAGCTCAATCAGGTGGTACAAGTCGCACAGCAATTGAATACCACGAGCATTTTAAATAAATCGAAAAGCTCAGGATTTTTTGGTGGTTTACTGAGTAAATTTAAAGGTGCCAAGCAAAGTTTTGATCAGCACTTTAATACCACCAAAGAGCAAATTGATGCTTTGGTTAAAGAAATTGAAACTTCGCAAAATGGCTTAAAAGCGCGTGTAAATACATTAGATAAAATGTTTGAAGGCGTGCAAGACGAATATAAACAATTAGGGGTGTATATCGCCGCAGGTAAGTTGAAAGAGCAGGAAATCCAACAGGAAATTGCAAGTTTAACTACCCAAGTTCAAGATCAAACCACTACGCAAAAAATCTATGACCTCAACCATTTGGCCAATAATCTTGAAAAACGTGTGAGTGATTTACAGATCTTGCAACAGTCTGCGATGCAGACCTTGCCGATGATTCGTATTATTCAATCCAACAATTTGATGTTGGTTGATAAATTTTATGCTATTAAAAATATCACCTTACCGGCTTGGAAAAACCAAATTAGCTTGGCGATTTCATTGCAAGAACAAAAGAACAGCGTGCAATTGGCAAATAGCATTGATGATGCGACCAATGACCTGTTAAAACGCAATGCAGATTTGTTGCATCAAAACTCTGTCGATACAGCGAAAGCCAATCAGCGTTCAGTGATTGATATTGACACACTTGAACATGTGCAAAATACCCTCATTAAAACCGTTAATGATGTGATTCAAATTCAGAAAGAAGGTGTACAAAAGCGTGAAGAAGCGACGACACGTATTCGTGCCTTACAAAATAATTTGAATCATTTAGTAATTGAATCGAGTGGTTCAAACCCTTCTTCATAAACGGTGAGGGGGGTGAAAATATAATCTGAAGGAGTATGTCTTTGCCTCCCATTGATGAATATGCGCTAAATCCGCAGCAACTGGAAACAGGGCTTCAAACCATTAAGAAGCGTCAACGCAATTTGACGTTATTGACTTTAACCAGTGTTTCTGTGCTGATCGTTTCGGCTGTGATGCTGTTTATTCAGCATGATATGGTCTATAGCTTTTTTGGCCTAAGTTCTAGCGTACAGCAACTGCATATCCCTGTTAGTGCAGGTGATTTGGCATATCAACTCGGTGAGTCCTCCGACTATTTTTCAAATTTTTTATCCTTTATTGGTTGGTTATTTCTCAAACTTATCGTTTCATTTATTGGCGCATTTTTCTTGGTTGGATTTCTAAAGAAATTTCAATTTTTTAGAATTCGATTCCAATCTTTTGTATTGAAATTTGTCGGCTGGATTTTATCGTTTATCGTGCTTTGGTCAGGCTTAACTTATGTGCAATATGACCTTAATCATGATGACCGTGCAGCAGATCAAAAATTGGTACATTATGAAAAAAATATTCAAGAAAGCCAGCTGGCTTTCGAGATGGAAGATGCACAATTGGCAAAACCCGTGCAAGCCTATTTACTTGCACAAGCTGCTTTGATGCATAAGCCTGTAGATCGTGCGACAGCAATTCCTTTGGTGCAATCCTTAATCAATGCCGAGCAACAAAATCCAGCAAAATTCCGTGAATACGGTTTTCAGCCTGAACAGCTTTGGGCAATGCAAAATCAGCTATTTGATAAAACCATGACACCGATGGCGCAAAGCGTGGAAAAACAAGTTCAGCAAGCCAATGTAGTAGAAGTTGTTGTACGTTGGGTGTTGATCGCAGTGATGGTACTCACGCTGGTTTTGAGCTTAATTTTGTATCTACTATCTCAGCATTTCAAATCACGGATTAATCGAATTGAGCAGGGACTTCATTAACAGGCCTATTTTCTTTTTAGATCATTGCATTGCTCAGAATAAAAATCCCCATCACATTGTATGGGGATTTTTGATCTTGGGTAGATTAACTTGCGCGATGAAACAGTTGTCGAAGTTCCTGTGTAGAAAAAGTCTGATCATTCACTTCGCCATCCACAAGGTAAAAAGGAATGGGGTGCTGTCCCTTTGATTTTACATATTGTGTAATTTCATGCTGACGGTCTGCAATATCTTTATGTTGAATTGAGCGCAGTACTTTTGAGCCATCTAAACCAATGCCTTCAATGATGCTTTTTAAAACCTGAATATCAGCAATATTTTGACCGTGTGCAAATAATGCATGGAATAATAAGGCTTGAGTCAGGGCATATTGATCCAGAATATTGTCCAAGGCCAAAATACCTTGATGAGCCAGTTGACTGTTTGGCATACGTTTCATGTGCTCAATATTGACAATCACATCTTCGCTATAAGCGGCAAACTTTGTCATTTCGAGTTTTCGATTTGCTGCACTTGAGCCATACTTATTGGTTAAATACTGCAGCACATCTAAGCCTTGTTCAGGAATTTCAGGAACGCGTTGAATCGGCAATAGCTCTACACGGGTTGCTGTATGTTCATTCCAGTTTTGTTTTAACTTTTGAAATCCGACATAACTCATGGGATAAACAATATCAAAGACAAATTCAATTTTCATTATTTTCCTCACTGTTGATTTTATACTTGTAGATCGATGGCTGATTGATGCAAGGGATTGATTGTGGCTTTATTGATGGAACTCAAAAGCAGTCAAATCATCTGATATTTCCTTTGATTTAAAGCCGACTTGCTGAAATGAAACTTAAAGCTTTATAAAGATTTTGTAATTGATCAGGTCGTGCGTATGTCTTGCATAGACTTGGTGTAATTTCAATAAAAAAGAAAAAAATGAGGAATTTATCACGATATATGTGTGCGAATAAATCATTTTAATGTTAATATGCGAACATATATTCATGATTTAGAAAGAAATTTAACTATTTGATTTGTAAAACCGATTAATTTTATAAAAACAAACCGTTTCACCTATTTAATGGTTTGTTCTATCATTCTCTCATCAAATAAATTTACTCCTCTGGAGACGTTAGCAATGTTAGATCAAAATACTTCTGCTCAATTAAAAACCTTACTTGAACGCCTTGAAGGCCCGATTGAAATCGTCGCGACCTTAAACGGTACTGACAAATCAGACAAAATTAAAGAATTGGTAACTGAAGTTGCGGCTTTATCTGATTTAGTGACTGCACGTTTTGACGGTAACAACAGCCGTGCGCCAAGTTTTGGTATTGCAAAAGCAGGTGAAACTCCACGCGTATTCTTCGCAGGTCTACCTATGGGCCACGAATTCACATCTTTGATTCTAGCTTTGCTACAAACTTCAGGTTATGCACCGAAAGTTTCTGACGAAGTACTGAACACTATCAAAGGTCTAGGTCTTAAAACTGACTTTGATGTGTTTGTATCTTTAAGCTGCCATAACTGTCCTGACGTGGTTCAAGCACTTAACTTGATCGCAATTTACAACCCGGGTACAACTGCAACCATGATTGATGGTGCATTCTTCCAAGACGAAGTGGAAGAACGCAAAATCATGGCTGTACCAATGGTATTCCAAGACGGCAACCACATCGGTCAAGGTCGTATGACCTTGGAAGAAATCATTGCCAAATTAGACACCAACTCTGCTGCAAAAGATGCTGAAAAGCTAAATGCCAAAGAAGCCTTTGATGTCCTTGTGATTGGTGGTGGCCCTGCGGGTAATACCTCTGCAATCTATGCAGCACGTAAAGGCATTAAAACCGGTATCGTGGCTGAACGCATGGGCGGTCAGGTCATGGATACGATGGACATTGAAAACTTCACGTCGATTCAAAAGACTCAAGGTCCTAAGTTTGCTGCTGAAATGGAAGCACATGTACGTGAGTACGGTGTGGACATTATGAACTTGCAACGTGTATCTGACATCAAAGGTGCTGACCAAACAGCTAATGGCTTAGTTGAAGTGACTTTAGAGAATGGTGCAAAACTTGAATCTAAAACAGTGATTCTTTCAACAGGTGCACGTTGGAGAGAAATGAACGTTCCGGGTGAACAAGAATACCGTACACGTGGTGTTGCATACTGCCCACACTGTGACGGTCCATTGTTTAAAGGTAAACGTGTTGCGGTGATCGGTGGTGGTAACTCAGGTGTCGAAGCGGCGATTGACCTTGCAGGTATTGTGGAACATGTAACACTTGTTGAATTTGATACCAAACTTCGTGCTGACCAAGTCCTTCAAGACAAGTTAAACAGCTTACCGAATACCACTGTGATCATGAATGCATTATCTACAGAAGTGGTTGGTGATGGTTCACAAGTGACTGCACTGAACTACAAAGACCGTGCAACTGATGAAATCAAAACGATTGAATTGGCAGGTATCTTTGTACAAATCGGTTTGTTACCAAACACGGATTTCTTAAAAGAAACAGCAGTTGAACTTTCAAACCGTGGTGAGATCGTAATTAACGAACGTAACGAAACCAATGTAAAAGGTGTATTTGCTGCCGGTGACTGTACAACAGTACCTTACAAACAAATCATCATTGCAACAGGTGAAGGCGCGAAAGCTTCATTGTCTGCTTTTGATTACATCATCCGTTCGGGTCAATAAAAGAAAGGCCAGTGTGTTTCGAGAAACACGCTGGCCGCGCTGAATGTTGTCATTTGAATATTATTTTTCTTAATATTCTCGTTTTACAGGAACTTTGGATGCTAACACCGGAGTTCCTTTTTTTGTCTGCAAAATTAGGATTCAAAAATGTCCCCACACATTTTGAATCCTATTCGTTGCCCAGCTATTTTTGTTTTACAACCTTATTTTTATACTTTCCCCAAGGTTGTTTCTCTATAAAATATAAAGCGGAGTATGCAATTAATATACCAATCACATCACGAATTTAAGATTTAAATAAATTCAAACCTTTAAACTTCTCCATTAACTGCTCATCTGTCTCCATGTATTCAGGATGAGGCACAATGCACTCAATCGGACAAACTGAAACACAAGTTTGGTGCGCATAGAAACCGACGCATTCAGTACAACGTGCGACATCGATTTCATAAATCTTTGAGCCTTCATAAATGGCATCATTGGGACATTCAGGTAGACACATGTCACAATTGATGCATTTGTCTGTAATCAACAAAGCCATAAAGTAAACTCAAGCCTGATAAGCTAAAGTTGAAGCCGAAATATCCACTGTCGAATTGGGTAAGTTACGAATCAGTAAGGCGTATCGCATATCCACATCGGCAGGTACAGGAATATCCACGATATGACCTGAACCTTTGGCATCGTCAATTAGATTACCTTTTTTATCTTTCATTTCAGTTAAAACGAAGGTGATGTTGCCTGAAGTGGTCATCAGTTCTAAAGAATCACCTACAACAAAACGGTTTTTCACTTCGATTTTAAGAGAGTCACCATTGCGTTCTAAGACTTCACCTACAAACTGTTGATGATCAAAACGTGAAGAGCCGGTTTCATAGTTTTGATATTCACTATGTACATGGCGGCGTAGAAAACCTTCGGTATAACCACGGTTCGCAAGACCTTCAAGCTGAGACATGAGAGCAGGGTCAAATGGTTTACCAGAAAGGGCATCATCGATGGCTTTACGATAAATTTGAGCGGTACGCGCACAGTAGAAATAAGACTTGGTACGGCCTTCAATTTTTAAAGAATGAATGCCCATTTTGGTTAAACGGTCAACATGCTGTACAGCACGCAAGTCTTTCGAGTTCATGAAATAAGTGCCATGTTCATCTTCTTCGGCAGCAAACATGTCTTCTTCATTGCGTTGTAATAAAACCGGCTCGCCGAATTGGTGTTGTTCTAGGGCGTGTTGCTCATCGGCATTTTTATTATTGCAGCATGATGATTCTTCAATTTGTGTGACTGGAATAACATCACCAGTTTCATCTTCAACTGCATCGTGAATTTTATAATCCCAACGGCATGCATTGGTACATGCACCTTGGTTTGCATCACGTTTATTCATATAGCCAGAAAGTAAGCAACGACCGGAGTAAGCCATACATAATGCACCGTGTACGAAAACTTCAATTTCCATATCAGGTACATTGTGTTTAATTTCTTCAATTTCTTCGATTGATAATTCACGTGACAGAATGACACGTGTCAGTCCCATATTTTTCCAAAATTTAACCGTTGCCCAGTTCACCGCATTGGCTTGTACAGACAAATGAATGGACACTTCTGGAAAATGTTCACGCACCATCATGATCAGACCGGGGTCAGACATGATCAGTGCATCAGGATTCATGGCAACCACAGGTTCAAGGTCACGGATGAAATTTTTCAGTTTTGAGTTATGCGGTTGGATATTCACCACCACATAAAAATTTTTACCTAAAGCATGGGCTTCTTCAATGCCAATTTTTAAATTGTCATGGTCGAAAGCATTATTGCGCACACGTAAGCTATATCGCGGCTGACCTGCATACACGGCATCTGCGCCATAAGCAAAAGCGTAGCGCATGTTTTTCAATGAGCCAGCAGGTGAGAGGAGTTCGGTTACGTGTTGAATCGTCATGTCAATAAAGGCATAAAAAATTTATGGCTTTATTGTAGTGATCTAAAAAAAGGATTCAACCAAGTATTTTAGTTGGGTTTTCAAGATATTCCGTTTTCCAAATGTTTTAAAATTTGGCAATCATTAATTTGACTGGTTTCATTACAACTGGCACGGAGCTTACTTAACTGTATTTTAAAATTTTCTAATTCTTTAATTTTTTCAGAAACTTGACGAATGTGATTATCAATTAATTCATTCACAGCATGACAGCTTTGCGTAGGGGATTGCTCAAGTTCAAGCAGGGTTTGAATCTCGGTGAGAGAAATATTGAGGTTTCGACAGCGCTTAATAAAAACCAAACGTTTGTACATTTCTTCATCATAATAGCGATAATTGTTGTCTGCGCGGAAGCTAGGTTTCAGCAGTTTTTTCTTTTCATAAAAGCGAATACTGTCAACGCTTACCCCAGATTTGGTGGACAATTCTTTAATCAAATAATGTTTTTGTACGTTCATGCTTGACCTTGGAGTGAGTCCATAGTTTTGAATAAGAATAATACAAATCCATTGATTTTTAAATTGGAGCATATTTATGGCATGTACATGTAGTCATGAGCCAGCACCAAACAAACCCAACAGTAAATTTCGTATTGCACTTTGGATTGCCTTAATCATTAACGCCATGATGTTTTTGGTGGAGCTGATTGGTGGGGCTTATGCACATTCTTCTGCGCTTTGGGCGGACTCGCTGGATTTCTTTGGTGATGCTGTAAATTATGGGGTTTCATTAGCCGTGCTTGGCGCCAGTTTATATTGGCGTGCAACAGTTGCCTTGGTGAAAGGTTTTGTCATGGCAGCGTTTGGGATCGTTGTGATTGCCAAAGTGCTCTATGCCTATGCCAATGGGATCGCTCCTGAACCAATCACCATGGGTGTGATTGGTATTCTGGCCTTAGTCGCTAATGTCATCTGTGCATACGTCTTATATGCCTTCCGTGAAGGTGACTCCAATATGCAATCCGTTTGGCTATGTAGCCGTAATGATGCGATTGGTAATGTCGCAGTGATCTTGGCTGCAGTCGGGGTGTTTGGTACAGGCAGTCTATGGCCAGATTTGATCGTGGCCGCAATCATGGCGATCTTAGGTTTAACGGGTGGTTATCAGGTGATTCGAAAAGCACTGCAAGAGCGTAAGCAAAAAGATATTCTGAGTACCCCTTGCTCTTAAAATACTTACTCTTAAATCCACCGTTAATGGCATTCATTTTATCCATGTTTTTAACGCAGATGAATAGTCGTTAAATCGCTAGTTGAAATTAAAATAGCAGTCAGTTTTATACGAAATTTTCCTGACTGCTAATTCGATAAATCATCTGAAATCAGACTGTATTTAATAGGGTGCTGAGGTTTTATCTACAGACTCCAATTAAGTTATGCTTTACAATAGCGCGCGAAAATCATGTTTAAAAATTAGGTTTTCTACCTTGAAAGCTTTATGTTTAGGCCCCATTGGTGCATCAGGTAAATTAAATGTCGAAAAAGCAAGACATCATTAACGTTGCGCTCCAACTCTTCAATTCTTATAGCTATAACTCGATTGGTATAGATCGAATTATTGGGGAATCGGGCGTTGCTAAAATGACGTTTTATAAATATTTCCCCTCTAAAGCCAAATTAATTGAAGAATGTCTCGTGATTCGAAATCTTAATTTACAGGAATCACTTGAAGCTGCTATTGCAGAATGTGATCCAGAAGACCATCTTTCGCATATTAAAACCATTTTTGCTTGGTACGATGCTTGGTTTCATACTGCAGATTTCAATGGTTGTATGTTTCAAAAAGCAGTAGAAGAAATATCTAAAGTTTATCCTTCGTCATTACAACCTGCGATCGATTATAAAGATTGGCTCAAATCAAAACTAAGTACTGCCTTACAAAATCTGGGCATTCAGCAAACTGAACAACTAGCTGCATTTCTGAGTAGTATTTTGGATGGCATGACCATCCAAGCCCAAATTGACCCCAACCAAGTGCATTTAGCAGATTATTGGAAGCGAGTTGAAACCTTAATTCGTTTGGAATTGGCTGCTTAAAAATTTGTTTGTAGGCATTTAGGTTTTAAATCTAGCGACGACTTATTTGTATTGATTAACAATCAATTTTTTCACATGACTTAAGATTCTAAGAAAATAAAAAGCGCGATTATTTGGGGTAATCGCGCTTTGCTGACAATTGTGCGTTCAAATCATTCACTTTGTTAGCTTAAGTCAATGATTTGATTTTCGAACGTTTTATACGTTTTCTCTCATTTATATTTTTACCCTCTGAATGCTAAATTCATTCGGTTTTTGCAGCAAAATAGACAGACTTGTCTGTTTTTTTGAATTATAGGGGATCTTAGGTGAATTACAAGACAGGAAAGAAAGGTTTGTGTGTTTTTTAATCTAGCTTAAGTTTAAATTAATCCACTATTTTTAAAGATAATATTAAAAAATTGATCATTAAGCTCGATGTTAATTAGACGATAAAACTATTTTTACAGTTGCGTGCATGACGCTGTTCGTTGGGTGCAAGTACATGGTCTAAGACCATTTGGTGAATATTTTATATGCAAGAAGTAATTAGTGAGTGGGTTCTCCGCTTTTTATTTTTAAGTGAATTTTTGAATCGTGGATTTTACATAACGAAACATCTTCTATGGTTTTAAGCATTAAGTTTATTGATGAATTTGACTAAACTAGCAGCAAAATTATTTCCATGATTACAATTTAGAATTTTTATTATGTTAGGCAAAATATTTGCTGTATTAGAACAATTGGGTCTATCCGCCCAAAAACGTGCCATTCATGTGCAATTTTCCAACCCTGCGTTGAATGAAGAGCTTTTTATTCAACGTATTGATGGGGAGCATGTCTTAAACCAAGGCGTGCAAGCGACTTTGATTTGCCTATCTACGAATGCACTTATTCCACTAAAACAATTTATTGGCGTACAAGTCGCCGTTGATCAAGTGACCGATCAGGGCGAACTCTTCCGCACCACGGGTATTATTACCGAAGCCACCCAAGGCCAGAGTGACGGTTCACTCACGCTGTATAAACTCACTTTAGAAGATGCAACATCGCTGTGGCATAAACGCAGGAACAGCCGTGTGTTTATGAACAAATCTGTTCGCGATGTCAGTGAAACTCTCTTTAAAGAATGGCAAAGCAAAAGTCCGCTCTTTGCTGCCAGTCTAAGGCTAGATCTAAGCGGTTTAAGTCAGAACTATGATGTACGACCTTTCATCATGCAGTCGAATGAAAGCGATTATGACTTTTTAACGCGTCTTTGGCGCAGTGAAGGCATCAATTGGCTCATCGATGAAGCGCAGCTGAAAGCACCACATTCCTCAGCGCCAATTGAAAAACAAAAACTCCGCCTGATTGATGACAATAGCCAATATCAAGCACTCAGCCGTCGTAGTATCCGCTTTCATCGTTCTAGCGCCACTGAAAAACAAGACAGCATCACCAGCTTGATTGGTGAACGTAGCATTCAGCCGACTGCGGTACACGTACAGCGCTGGCAAGCCGATGGACTCAGCCAAGAAGAAGGCGCAGGTTCAGTTCAAAGCAAACATCAGCATAGCCAAAGCCAAGACAATGCTAGCTTAAGTCTCGAACAAGCATGGCATATCAGCCCTGCATGGATGCAAGATTTAAAAGGTGAAGACCAAGCTACCGCTTCATCCAATAGCCAAATTGAAAAATTGAATCAAAACCTAACGCGCTATCATGAGCTACAATCGAAAAAATTCAATGCACAATCGACTGTGCGTGATACACAAGTCGGTTATTGGTTTGAACTGAATGAACACCCTGAAATTGATCAACACAGTGGTGCAGACAAACAATTTTTAATCACAGAAAAGAAATTCTATAACCAAAATAACTTACCCAAAGATCTCACTGAACAGGTCAATCAACTGATTGAACAAAGCCAGTGGAATATTAAACCCATCCATGAACAGGCCGAGCGTCAGGCCAATCAGCTCACATTGCAACGCCGCAATATTGCGACCGTTCCTGAATATAACCCACTCGAACACCGTCCAAGCACCCATCCGCAACGCGCCAAAGTCGTTGGGCCAAGCGGTGAAGAAATACATGTCGATGAATGGGGGCGTATCAAAGTCCGCTTCTTATTTACCCGTGGAGATGACCACAGCCATGATGGCGGTGCAGGCAGCAATGACAATGATACGGATTCTGCATGGGTAGATGTGCTTACCCCATGGGCCGGTGAAGGCTATGGTGCACGTTTCTTACCACGTATTAATGAAATCGTGGTCATCGATTTCTTTGACGGCAATATCGACCGACCATTTGTGGTGGGGCGCATACATGAAGCACAGCGCAGTCCAACTCAATTTGATGGTAAAGGCAAACTGCCTGACACCAAAAAATTGGCTGGAATAAAAAGTAAGGAAGTTCAAGGTGAAGGCTTTGGACAACTGCGCTTTGATGACACCACAGGACAAATATCAACACAATTACAAAGTACCCATGGTGCCACTCAGCTTAACCTCGGTAACCTTAGTCATCCCAAAGAAACCGCAGAAAGTGCAGGGCGAGGTGAAGGCTTTGAACTGAGAACCGACCAATGGGGCGCAGTACGTGCAGGACAGGGGCTACTTGTCAGCACACACCCACAACAACAAGCAGCAGCAATGCACCTCGACGCACAAGCGGCGAAAGAACAAATCGAAGCCAACTTAAACAGCAGTAAAGCCTTAAGTGAAGTGGCGAAAAATCAACAAACTGACCCACTTGAAGTCTTGGATAATTTAAAAAACTTCCTTCGGCAAATCGAAAAAGGCAGTAAAGAAAAAGCTGATGCCTTTAAACAAGCCTTAATGATTTTATCTGCACCAAACTCAATTGCTGTAAGTAGTCAGGAAGATGTTCATCTTTCAGCAGATGGACAGATCAGCCAAAGTGCAGGGGATAGCATCAACCTCAGCAGTCAAAAATCCTTAATTGCCCATGCACAAAGCAAGATCAGTCTATTTGCAGCACAAGAAGGCTTACGAGCTTATGCAGGCAAAGGCAAAGTTGAAATCCAAGCCCAAGGAGATGGGGCAGATCTGATTGCCCGAAAAGGTATTCAAATTATTTCCACGGAAGATGTAGTTTATATCACCAGTCCTAAAGAAATAATCCTGACTGGAGGCGGATCACAGCTCAAGATTAATGGTTCTGGCATATTCCCTACCACGGGTGGAAAGTTTGAGGTTAAGGCCGGGCAGCATTTATTTACAGGTGGAAGTACGGCTCAACCAAAAAATATTACTTTACCATTATTAGGTGAAATGCAAAATTGGATGGAATTGAACTACCATTATGATGATTTATCACCAGTTAAAGGGGCTCCTTTTAAAGTCTTTTTTGAAGATGGAAGTTACAGAGAAGGTACTTTAGATGATAAAGGGTACGCTAAATTAGAAAATGTACCTAAAGGAAAATCTGAAATTTATTATGGGGAAGATCCGTCAGAGTTTAAAAAAGACATTCCCGATGACCTAGATGCAGAAATTGAAGATACAGACACTATTGACGATGATATTTGGTCACTATTAGATGAAGAAGCATATCAAAAACTTACAAATAACTTACAGAATGGAGCGAAATAATGGGCTCTGTCGCTAAATATAAACGTTCTGTAGATTCTGTTCCCGGTGGATGGCTACAAAGTTTAAAAAAAGACACTATGACTTTCTTTAAAGGTGAAAGTACTGGTGGTTGGGCAATTTTAGCGGAGACGGTAATTGGGTGTGTACCTGTTTTAGGTCAATTGGTAGACGCGAGAGATATTATTAAAGCGATTATCATTTTATCTGCAAATCCAGCTAGCCCTACTGGATGGTTTGATCTTATTACAGCATTAATTGGCTTAGTTCCAGGTGGTGGGGATGCTGTCAAAATGTCATTAAAAAGTGTCAAAAAAGGCGCTTTACCAATGGATAGTATTTTAGATGGTATCCGAAAACTAGGGAAAGGTGATCCTGAGCAATTGATACGTAAGTGTCTAGATCTAAATGCATTACAAAAAAATTTGGATAAGATACTGACAAACCCTAAAGTATTAAATCAGCTAAGCCCTGAAGCTCGTAAAAATGTTGATCAGATTCGAAAAAATTTAGGTAAACAATTACAAGAATTTAAAAAGGAAGTTGATGGCTGGCTAATAAAAAGTAGAAAAACTTCAGCAGATGCAAATAAAAATTCTAAGAACCAAACAAATAAGCCAAATTCTCCAGCAAATGGTGGACAAAAAGCAAACAATACAAATCAGGGCAAATCTAACAGTACCAATAATTCGTCAATAGGCCAAACAGCTATAACTAATTTATCTAATAAATTTAAAGGTATTCTAGGTGAGCATATGGCAGATTACTATTGCCAAGAAATTAAAGGCTGGGGAACTTCAACACATGATAAGATAGGAACGAAAAACTCTCATAAATTGAATGATAATGGGGAAATGGTAAATCTATTTTCTATTAAAAGTAGAGGGCGTGGTATAGATGGAGTTTGGAAGAAAAATAATAATGACGCAAAACCATATGCAATTATTGAGGCTAAATGTAGCCAAAATCCTGCTGCTTCACTTAGAGATTTATTAGGTGATGCTAATGATAAAAATGGTATTGATAAATCAATACCTCAACAACAACAAAGATCTGGCAGAACTTCTAGAAACCGTACTAACACTAGTTCAACTAATCGTAATCTAACTTTAGGTGGCGAAAAATATAGAGATTCTAGTGGAAAAGTAGTTCAAATGAGCCATCATTGGATAACAAATCGTCTTGTTAAATCAGTAGGAATTAAGCTAGCTCCAATAATATTGAAAAAAAGAAGATATGAAAGATATGTTATTTTTTTTAGTGGATTGCAGGTAGTAGAACATGCTGTTGCATTAATTAAATTCTTATCTAAACAAACAGTAACTGATAAAGAACATTCTATTCATACAGCTACAAAGGTTTGGACTGATAAAGACATTAGTATCGTTGTTAATAATAAATAATTGGAAATTTATTTATGATGGAATTTAAGTTTAATCGTAGACAACAATTTTTAGATGAAAGTTACTATCAATCTACAAGGAGTGAGCTTGTCAGCGCCATAGAAAGTTTTTTAAGTGAATCAAATGATGATGATGATATCGAAGCAGGATGGATAGACTCTTATTCGATAGCGTCTAGATATCAGTTTGATTTGCTTATTTTGGACTATACTGCTGGTAAACCGATTGAGTATTTACGCTTAGAATTTGATAAAGTAATTGAATTATTCAAGGAACTCTCTATAAAACAAAGAGCCTATTATAAAAATAATAATTTTAGTGTTTTTGACATCGAAATTTTAGATGACTATTGTGTATATATATGGATTATCAGCCTTTGTTATTTATTAAAAAGAACTGATTTACTACCGTTGGTAGCTAACCTTGTTGATGGAGAGGATCAAGAAAATGGAGGGAAAGATTGGATTGTAGAGGAATTTTTGGCTTTTAATGACGATAACCGTTTTGATTGTTCAGATGTCCTTTTTTCAAATCCTTATTTTGAGTTATCCAATGCATTTGTGACCCAAGATAATAAAGTTTCATTCAAGCATTTAAACAAATTTTTAAAAAAATGGTATAAAGATTTATCTGGAGCTCCATGGCATGATACCCATAAATCAGAGGGTGGATATTATGGATATTGGGCTTTTGAAGCAGCTTGTGCTGTTATTCTATTAGAAATAGAAAATGATAAAGAATTTCATGAATACCTCTATTATCCTAAAGACTTAATAGAGTTCTATCGTACATTTAAACCTAGTAATGCTGAAATTGACCTCCTAACTAAATATCAAAAAGTATCAATTCAAGCAGGTAAAAAATGTCCTCAATCAGGTTATTGGTTCAGTGTAGCCAAGGAAAACACTCGTAAATACTTTAAACAAGGGGAAATATTCCCTGATTTTGAAAGTGATTGGGGGGATGTATATTGGCAGTTTGACGGTGAAGAATAAGTGAAAATATGCCCTTCGGGGCAGTTTTTGGGCATAAAATGGATTTAGTTAATATAAAAAGACAACAATTTCTTACACCTCAAATGTATGAAACATTAAAGGCGGAAACTCTGAACACTATTGAAACTTTTAAAGTAAATCCTACAGGTGTTGGTGATTCAATAGAAGAAAGATGGGTATACTCTTATGCTATCGTAGCAGAGGACTATTTAAATCTGCTTATATTGGAATATACAGCTGGCAATAGTTTACCTTTTATTAGAAGCCAAATTGAAATAGTTATTGACTATTATGAGCAATATGGAAGTAAATTAAGAAGTTATCATAAAAATATAAACTTACCAGTTTTTGAATTATTTACTATTGATGGCTATTGTCCATGTATTTGGTTAATCAGTTTGTGTTATTTACTCCACCGAAAGGATTTGCTACCTAGAGTTGCGAAATTAATTGACGGAGAAATGAGAGAAAATGTTGCTCAAGATTGGCTAATTGAAGAGTATTTATCTTTTTCAGATGAAAATAGATATGATTGTTCAACAGTATTAGTACCAAAACCTTACTTATTATTATGTGAAGCCTTTTCAAATCAAGATAATGAAATTTCTTTAGCTTTTGTCCGTAAGTTTTTAAAGAATTGGTACAAAGATTTATCAGGTGCGCCTTGGCATGATACTCATAAATCAGAAGGTGGCTATTATGGATACTGGGCTTTTGAAGCAGCGTGCGCTGTTATTCTGTTAGAGATAGAGAATGATACTGTCTTACATGAATACTTATATTACCCTAAAGATTTGGTTGAATTTTATCACAAATTCAAGCTCAAAACTTCAGTAATAAATTTTCTTGAAAATCATAATAAATTTTCAATTAAAGCTGGGGAAAAATGTCCTCAACAGGGTTATTGGTTTACAGTTGCTAAAGTGAACTCACGTCAATACTTTAACTTGGGAGATGTTTTTCCTGATTTTGAAAGTGATTGGGGCGATGTGTATTGGCAGTTTGATGGTGAAGAGTAATTTATGCCTTCGGGACTTGATAATATTGGATCTCTAAAAAAAGAAGTATTAATTAAAAGAATATTTTATGAGCACAGCACAAGTTTATTTAAATGATGAGGAAATAGAAGAATTAGTTCGAGATATTCCTCTTGATACATCAATAATTTATGGGGAAGAAAAAAAAGAGTTCGGAGTTTGCCCTTATATTACATTTTATATTGATCAAAAAAAAACAAATGCGCAAGAATTTTTGATAAAAGTAATTGATATTTATGAGAAATTTGAATTCGAAATAATTGATAAGCCATTTCATTTAAGATTTCGATGTGATACAGAAGTTTGGAAAAAGGCAATTTCATGGATTAGAAGTCGTGAAGAAATATCAGCTGAAATGGCAAAAATTTATAAAAAATATTTCATTTACTATTTAGGTGCAACATCTGCACAATCTCAAGATCAAAGTCCACGTTGGGCTTTAAGTGCAAAGATTAGAGACTCTAGTGAGCGCTATTCTAGTCTAAAATTAACTTTTGGTGATCAATGGTATAGATCCAATAAAGATATTTGGTACTCATTTGTTCAAAAATGTCTAGAAATGCTTAACCCAATTCAAGCATATAGTGGATATGAAATTGGAAACACAAGTCAATTTGCATTTGTTTCTCCTGAATTTGAAACAGTTGAACGGACTTTCACGGATTATTTTTACGGGCTCGATATTGATCATCCTGGTATGGAGTTTTCTCATGAAAATATGTTTATTGCAGAAGATCGGGATGGTTTAGGTGGCGGTATTCGTACCCCAACATGGTGCTTTTTACTTTCTCCCTACTGGCTAGAGAAACTAGGCTTGAGTGAAGAACAAATTCGTGAAAAACTGGATGATCCACGAATTGAAATTACTAAAATTATAGACCTAGAAGATTCAACAAAATACAGCTTATGGATACGTTTGGGAGAGCTTTCACTTTATCCAGTTGAAGAAGGTGTTCCTGATTTATTGGTGATGGCAAATGAACTAATTAAACCGATACGTTGTGATAACTTAAAACTGACCACTTTAGATGCGTGGTCAGATGATCCAAATCCACGTTTTGATGCCGTAAGTTCAAAGCAATGGATTGCACGATTTGATGAAGACAGCACTTGGCCTGAATTAAAACGAGTGAAAGTTGAAGTTCAAGAACCAGAAAGAATAGATATTGTTATTGCCGGTAGCCCATGTCCTCACGCAGGATATTGGTATACTTTTGCTAAAGAAAACTCACGTCAATATTTTAAACAAGGTGATATATTCCCTGATTTTGAAAGTGATTGGGGTGATGTGTACTGGCAGTTTGATGGTGAAGAATGATTTATGCCCTTCGGGGCATTATTTTTGGAATAAGAATGATTTTTGATAAAAAGAAAAGACAATTATTTTTAACAGATGAAGTTTACAATAGAGTAAATATATTTTTAAAAGAATTACCCATTGAAATTTTAGAAAGTAAAAAAATATATGAAGACAGTCCATCTGATAAGTTGACAAAAATAACTAATCATGCGAAAAGGTTTTTTTAGTTAACAGATGTTCACACATGCCTCGGATTGTTTCTGTACCACTTAGTTTAGAACAGCGAGAACGACTCATTTTTCTGGCCAAAC
>NZ_VPEJ01000119.1:0-1374 GCF_013417245.1 Acinetobacter sp. YH16042 | reverse complement strand
AGCGAATACATTATCAATGCTTTTACTTTTGAATATCACGAACAGTATTAATTAAAAACTGCCCCTCGAAGCGAGGAACGAGCTTCAATAGAGTACGAGCTTTAGCGAGTACCTAGGGCAGTTTTCCACAAGTTTTTATATTTTTTATTTTTAAATATATTTTTAAATATTTTTAAGTTGCTTGAAACGCTTGTACAGCAAGGCTTTCACAGCTAATAAGTACACCAATTCCGACATATAAGTACACCAATTCCGATATTTTAGCCCCAATAAGTACACCAATTCCGACATATAAGTACACTAATTCCGATGATATTGACACGTACATTACAAAGGTGTACAAATACACTTGAATTATAAAAGTGTACAACAATGAAAAATGACTTAGTTGTAAAAGATAATGCGTTGATTAATGCTAGTTATAGTCTTGGTCTTGTCGAACAGCGATTGATTTTATTAGCTATCGTTATTATTCGGGAACATACTCATAACATGCACCTTGACTATATTGCATTCAATAAACCAATTGAGATTACAGCAGAAAGTTATATTAATACGTTTGGTGTAAGCCATAGCACAGCATACGAAACACTAAAGGATGCCTGTAAGTCTTTATTCTCAAGACAGTTTAGCTATCAAGAACCTAGAGAAAAAGGTATTGCTCATAAAACGACTCGCTGGGTGTCTGATATTGCTTATATTGATAATTCTGCAACTATAGAATTTACTTTTGCTCCAGCGGTCTTACCCCTAATCACTTATCTTGAACAACACCTTACAAGCTACGAATTAAAACAAGTTGCCAATCTAACAAGCGGTTATGCTATTCGCCTATACGAACTTTTAATTGCGTGGCGTAGTACTGGGAAGACACCAATTATTGATTTAAATGAATTTCGTTTAAAACTTGGAGTTGGAGATGAAAAATATCAAAGAATGGGGCAATTTAAAGAAAAAGTTTTACATATTGCTATTGAGCAACTTAACAAACATACAGACATTACCGTAACTTATGAGCAACATAAGCAGGGGCGTACAATTACAGGGTTTTCATTCAAGTTTAAGCAAAAAGTACAACCTAAAATTGAAACTAAACGAGATCCCAATACCCCTGATTTTTTCATCAAAATGACCGATTCCCAACGTCATTTATTTGCAAACAAAATGTCTGAAATGCCTGAAATGTCTAAGTATTCACAAGGTACAGAAAGCTATCAGCAATTTGCTGTACGTATTGCAGAAATGCTTTTACAGCCTGAAAAGTTTAGGGAACTGTATCCAGTCTTAGAAAAAGCAGGATTTAAATAATGATTGAGTTAGATAATTTTAATTTTGATGAAGAAGTTGCCAAATTCAATGATGTTATTTTCAATC
>NZ_VPEJ01000118.1:0-1386 GCF_013417245.1 Acinetobacter sp. YH16042 | reverse complement strand
TACTTATTTTCAATGATCTTTTTACATATTCTATTTTTGATTGAACCTGATCATCGTATTTAAACAGGTCTTTAAAACACGGATACAGATTAATGAAGTAATCAGAGGGATTTATAATCGCATCAAAAGGGATAATTGTATGTTTTGCTTTTAACTCAACCTCAACCCTTAACCAGTCGCTATTTTTATCCCCTAATTGCTTTCCTTTTTCATAAGCCCTAAGCATTTTATCTGAAGTACGGCAACCGATCTGCAAAGTACGCCCTAGCTTATCTCTATCTAAATATTTCCAATCACCGAACCAAGTTACACGTGCAGGCTTTCCAAAATAGTAAAATTCCCCGTTCGTTTCTCTTTCATTCAGATCATCAATATCTAAATAAGTACCATCGTAGTCATCATGTGCTAAATCCAGTCTTGTAATTTTTGCGCCTTGCGCCTTATTTAAGAATTGATATAACTTTTCTTGCCAGCCGTAGTCACCCATCAAGCAACCCTGACCAGATAACATCACAAGCATTGTGTTGTTTTGACCACCTATGCAGAGATCACCGACCACGACATCATCATGATTAATAATTTCATAACATTGTTCATAGAAGTTTTTGCCATTTTTTCTTTTTTTACCGACTTTAAATCCGAAAATTTGCTCTAACTTTTCCCCCATTGCTTCTATGCAGGCATCGTTAATAAATTCTTCTGAGAGTCCAATATAGTGATCCGAAAACGTGTAACGCTTTAAGGAGAATGAAATCCAATCTATAAACGCTATTTCATGTTCAGCAGGTGCAGACACCAGTAGGATTTTTGGATTGCCTTGATCATCAATAACCAACTTTACTTCGTTAGCCGCTTGCCAATCTTTTAGGACTTCGTTAGATGGAATTTGAGCCTTCGAGTTTTGCCACGTATTACTAACGTGGCACTCCCACGGGCTGACAGTGGGTAAAGTCCGATTTTTCAGGAAATCATTGGCGAATTTAGAATAGTTTTCAGGTGTAGCAGTTGTAAAAGGGGTATTTTCCCCATAAAATTTAGTCATGGACATTCCTTCTTAATGTTCATCAAGGGCTATGGTGTTGACGCACTGATAGCCCATTTTTATGCCTGCTGCTTTTGTGCCTGTCGATCTATTGCGTTCAGGTCTTTAACTTCACAGGACTTCGCTTGTTAGCTTCTTACGTGCAATAAACAATCTACACTAAACAAATAATATAAATCAAGGCTGTGTGGTGTGGGTGTGCGTACACGGTACGCCACACACCACACAACCTTCCCCTTCCATTCGGCTTCGCTGTACCTGTCATTAGGCGCAAATGCCTTCAAATTGGTAATCAGAGAGGAAAAGGCTAGTAACTCATAGTCCGTCAGTTCGATGGCACTCCG
>NZ_VPEJ01000117.1:0-1417 GCF_013417245.1 Acinetobacter sp. YH16042 | reverse complement strand
AGTGCGTGTACTGGACTGAACACTGATTGGATTGCCATAAACTCTAATAAGTTCCGATAAGTCTATAAGACCATCATGATCTCTTGATAATTCACCATTTTTTAAAGCCTCATATATTGTTGTACGTGATTTTTTAAAGGCTTTACTTGCGTCCATGACGCTGAATTTTGTTGTGTTCAATGTAATCCCTCAGTGCGTGTACAAGGATGTTCGTGTGAACATCCAATCTGAACATGAAGTTTATTTTGTATTAAAGCCTACTTTCTTTAGATAGGGGAGTAGTTCTTCAAATTTTTGTGGATCTCGTAGCATTTCAGAAATTCGAACTGCAAATTGTGAGTAGCTTTCAGTACCTTGAGAATATTTATTCATATCTGGAAGCTCAGATAATTTACTGGCAAAAAGATGACACTGTGCATCGGTAAATTTTGAGAAAATCTCAAGAGCAGTTTGCTCTTTAGTATGAGCTATAACGACTTTTTTCAGTTTAAAGTTGAATGAAAAACCAGAAATATTACGTCCCTTTTTATGTTGCTGACATTGGACGTTAATATCCGTGTGTTCATTAATTTGGGCAATAGCTAGATTTAATACTCGATCTTTGAAATTTCCCATTCTTGTATATTCATCATCAAGAACGCCTATTTTTTGTCTGAACTCTGCTAGTTCGATAATTGGAGTTTGACCCGTACTACGCCAAGCAATTAATAATTCATACAACCGCACAGCATAAGCACTGCTGAGATTACTAATCTGTTGTAACTCATATTTAGTGAATTGTTCTTCTAAACGTGTAATAAGTGGCACGATTGCAGGGGCAAATATTAACTTTACTGTAGCCTCATCATCGATATATCTAATCTCGCTCACCCAGCGACTTAAAACATTCTCTACATTTCCTCTTTTATTAATTTCTTGATAGCTAAATTGACGTACAAATAGATCCTTACAAGCATCTTTTAACGCTTGGTAAGCTGTTTGTCTTGCAACATTAAATTGATTTACATAACTCTCAGCATGCACTTCTAAGGGGTCATTTGCATTGATTCCTCGACCACTATCTCTTGCTTCGACGATAGCTAATAAGATCAAACGTTGTTCTACTAAGTCTAAGTTATAACTCGCATTAATTAAGGCATTATCTTTAACTACTAAGTCCCGCATTTTATTTGTCTACATTATTACTTATGAATATAAATCTATAATAATAAATATGTAGATTAATGCAAGGTAAACGTAGTTAAATCTACAAAAAAAATAATGTAGATTATTGGTAGGTAAACGTAGTCATATTGGTAGGTAAACGTAGTCATATTGGTAGGTAAACGTAGTCATATTGGTAGGTAAACGTAGTCATATAAGATCTAGAAGCCTTTATTTACAAAGACTTGATCCTCTCCAAAAGCATATAAAAGCT
>NZ_VPEJ01000116.1:0-1435 GCF_013417245.1 Acinetobacter sp. YH16042 | reverse complement strand
ATCGTGATAGAAAACTTTTTAACTTACCTCCAGTTGATAAAGCTTTTTATACATTTAAAAAAGAATTTAGTTCATATGAACAAGCCTCTCAGTTTTTAAGAATCTATATTCAACCCTTACTGAAAGGTAATTCATTTACACAAGCCTCAATTACTAAGAGGCACGGATTAAATGTATTGAAAGTTACAGCAGATGCGTCTGGAGATAACTATTTTGAATTAATGGAAATTTTTGGTAAACCAGTCTATGCAAAAGGATTTTTGGAAGATTTAGAAGAAGATGTAGAAGAAAATTTAGAGGAAGATTTAGACAAAAAATCGGATGATGGCCGATTAAAAACAGTAGATGATGACTACGATATTATAAATGTGGAATTGGATGGCTATCCTGCAAATTATGATCGTAGTAGCATCAATTATGACTAGAAGAATAGTTCTCTAAGCTATCAGGGGAACTTGTTAATACTAAAGCTAAATTAAAAGTCACCCCCTAAAACCTAATTGTTCTAATAGGGGGTAAAACATTCTGAATTTTGGTGGCTCTAAAAGCATATCTGCAATACGAATGGCAAATTCTTCATAGCTTTCAGTTCCCTGTGAATACTCACTTAATTCAGGCAATTTAGCCATTTTATTGGCGAATAAGTGTCGTTGAGCATCTGTCATGGTTGAGAAAATATTTACCGTTTTTGGATCTCGCTTGTTTTCTACTGATTGATTGCCCGTTTTCTTCTGTTTGAAGGTGAATGAAAAACCTGAAATAGAACGCCCTTTTTTATGTTGCTCATATTTAACTGTAATGTCAGAAAACTCGTTAATTTGATCAATAGCAATATCTAAAACACGTCTTTTAAAAGCTTCCATACGAGCGTATTCATTAACTCCTATACCTATTTGACTACGGAATTTATTTAACTCATACATAGGTGTTTTGCCTACAGACTTCCATTGCATTAAGAGCTCATAAAGACGTACTGCATAAACGCTTTTGAAGTCAGCAGTTTTTTTCAAATGATAACTAGTAAAGTACTGTTCAAACCCATCTATTTTAGTGACATGTTCAATTACCACACGAGTTAGGGTAACTAAAATTCTTCCTTCACCTTTCCGATAATTAGCATCTTGAATCCAGCGACTTTTTGTTAAAGTTCCATCTTCATTGGTAATCGTGAATTGTCTCTTAAAAAGAGAATCTTCTGCTTCAATTAACGCTAAATAAGCTGCATCTGGAGAAACGTTAAATGCTTTAGCATATCTAAGAGCATCTAATTCTAAAGGTTCATCTGTTGATAATCCTTGCCCAGTCTCACGAGCATCTACAATTGCAAGCTGAAGTAAACGGGTTTCGCTTAAAGTAAGTGTCTGTAAAGCTTGTACAAGTCTATTAGATTTTACGACCAAGTCTGTCATGTCATTCTATGTAGCAACAAATATTT
>NZ_VPEJ01000115.1:0-1466 GCF_013417245.1 Acinetobacter sp. YH16042 | reverse complement strand
AACTTTACTGTTAAAAGAAGTCTAGACAACCTTGTTTTATGCTTGGATATAAGGCTTATTTTAAAATAATAGTAGTGAAGATTTTCTAAAATTAACATAATACACCTTATACGCAATGCTTTTGAAATTGTGTTATAATTCAATTTGTTGATTCAAGTTTTATAGCCCATTCACCCTCGAATGGGCTTTTTTTATGATTTTTCATGTTCCACGCTTACTTACTGATCAATGTTCCACGGTTTTATTCATTTTAATTAAATAATTTTTGTTAATCATAGGGTCTAAAAAAACGGCTCCAAAAGCCCCTTTTTTCAGGTTCAGGTTCAATATGCTCTGGTACTGGAATTCGCTTCTTAGGCTCTTGGATCTCAGTCTGAATCTCAGCTTCTTCTTTTGGTTCAACAGTCTCTTGGGGTGTTGCAACTGGTGTTGGATCTTCTACCTTTGGAGGTTTTGGGGCTTCCAGTAGGCGTTGCATTGCTTCGATTTGTTCTTGGTAGAAGTTTTCTCTCTCTAAAGACTGATTTTCTCGCAAAATTGATTGGTTTAATTGACGTTCAAGCATGTCAACTTGACGTTTTAGCATGTCAATTTCTGTTAAGTTTTGACTGTCAGTTGATTTACTTTGATTGACAGTTACATTTTTGTTTTGTGGTTCTCCAAAGACTCTAAGTGCCTCTGCAAAGTCAATCAAACCATCTGAGCTTTTAGATAAATTTCCTTTATTAATATGAGCATATATAGCTTGTCGTGAATATCCATATAGCTTTGCAAGTTCCGATACTGATAGCTTTTTCATAGTTGTAAAGTTGTTATCAAGTCATGTTAATAATTGACTATTCAATTGACAGTGTCAATTAACTTAATGACTTGAATCCTAACTGCTTTAAGTAAGGCATATATTCTCTTACTTTTGCAGGGTCTATTAGCTGATTAGCAATTCGTTTAGCAAAATCCTCATAACTCTCACCAACTTCACTATATTGGTTCGCAAAAGCTGAGTCATAGGCAAGTTTGTTTGAGAACAAATCAATTTGGCTAACTGTAAGAGGCTTTTCTTTTTTCTTTTCTTTAGAAGGCTTCGTAGTTTCTTTTTTTCCAATTACGAATCTAAAACCTGTAATTTTTTTGCCATCTTTAAGGTTGGAGAAAGATACTTGTAGTTCAGTAGATTTATTAATTTCTGATACCGCTGGTACGATAACTCTTTTTTTTAAATTCCAAAGCAAGGAATACTTATTTTGTAACTCGAATATATTTCTGAACTCTTCTTCTTTGAAATCTCTGTGTCCTATATTTTCGTATTGTTTTAATAATTGATAAAGCTGGATGGAGTGGGATCCTCTTAGCTGTAAAACTTCTTTAATTGTAAACTTTGTGTATGGATGATTGTTATTAAATATAGACAACATAAACAGGACTTCATTTGTGAAGTAAAAGCTTATTTTTCCATCTGCATATTCAAT
>NZ_VPEJ01000114.1:0-1478 GCF_013417245.1 Acinetobacter sp. YH16042 | reverse complement strand
CTAAGCCCCATTTTGCAACATAACTACCTGCTTCATTTCCGCCTTGTAAATCTAATCCGTGTTTTTCACTTGGAGTATCTAATCCTGATTTCTCACAGCAATCTTTCCAGATGTTGTACATATCCTGCTTAATACCTGGTAATGATTCTTTGCCTAAAGAGTAAGGAACAAATAATAAAACGTGATAATGGGGATGGAATCCATTTGCACCGTGGGTAATTTCAAAGCATGAGATATAGTGTTTTATTTGCCAACGCTCAAACATATCTTTAGATGCACGGACACCCTTAAAGAATTTTGAGTATGCTTTTTTCAGGTCTTTTTTTAGTTGTTTGATGTCAGTATCTGAATAATGAGGAACAGTAAGGGTAAGAAGTAATACAGATCCGCCTTGTTTCTGCCACCAATCCATAGCATCTTTGACTTCACATTTACGGTGTTCGGAAATAATTGCAGCACAAACAGGACAGCCCCATGCATTTGCACAGCGCATGACGTTCGTATAATTGGCTTTATTACGAAATTTATTAAATGTGACCCCTACACCATCATTTTTATCTACACGATTATAGAAACAGTGTTGGGTACGTTCCCCATTAAGTATTTTTCGAGCTGAATCTAGTAATTTAAACCGTTCTTTGATTGCCTGAAAGCCTTGCTGTGTGCGGATGGCGGAGTTATCCGTAGTATTACCAAGGGGCTTCCCATTTTCATCGACAGCCCATGTTTTTTTACCGTCTGTCACAAGTCTACAAGTCGGCAGTGTATCAGCGGTCGCAATCGTTGTCGTCCCTCCGCCTCTCACTCCCGCTTCTACTCTTTGACTTTCATTTTTGTTACCGTACAATAGTATTGCTCCTATTCATTTAGGTAGCTCCTAAAATGTTGCCGTACAACTACAGGATTCCAAAGCCTTGAGAATTGCCGTTCTCAGGGCTTTTCTGTTATTTGAGGTTCTTAACCTCAGTAGCAATCTGTCCTAGCTTTTGGTTACCATCAAGCAAAAGATCACCTGCAAATTTTTGAACAATGCTCAAGGCATTTTCTTTGTTATCTCTAATCTGCTCTAAGGCTTCTATAGTTTGCTCAAGCACTGGAACATATTGTTCTAACATCTCTAAAATAATCTTTGTCTTAGGTTGTCCTGTTAAGTCAGAAATCTTATCTAAAACTTCTTCCATCTCAGGAGGAACACTCAAAGCAATGCGTTTTCTGGTCATTCTTAAATTCCTGTTACCTATGGCAACAATATTACATCTATTCAAAAAATAAGCAAATATTTTCTTGTCGGCATAGCCGAAAAACTCCCGATCTTGGTTCAGATGAAAGCTGTAATCAAAGAAAGGAATATTTTGTAATTCTTGTTGTGTCAGTTCGCTCGTAGACACTCGCTCTGTAAAATAAAGCATAAAAAAACGCCCAAGATATTTATCTCAGGCGTTAATAAAATTCGGAAGAAGATTTATAAGGTTGTATAA
>NZ_VPEJ01000113.1:0-1486 GCF_013417245.1 Acinetobacter sp. YH16042 | reverse complement strand
TACTTCAACACAAAGTACCAGTGGTCACGCCCCGATGATCTGCTTTTGATGAAAACGACACAAGAGCCAAACTATGTCGCAAAACTCAACGCTCAAGCTAAAAATATTTTTACAGGTCAAGATCTTGAGGCGCTTACAAAAAAGCAGTTTGGCAAGCTCGTTGATAACTACGTACAAACATTTTTAAGGACTCTGACAGTAAAAAACAGAGCAGATATTGTCCAGTGTATTGAGCAACTGGAAGGAATCGCATCGGTCAAACAAAGTAAAGAATACTTAACTGCCACTTTGAAAAGTGGCAAAAGACATCGACTTAGAGGCGACTTTTATCATGAACAATTCGAAATTAACGCTTATTCAGAGCATCTCAGAGCAGCAGCAGAAAGCCGACCAACTGCAAGTGAGCTTGCAGCAGCTCTCACAGACGCTGAGCAACTTCGAGCAACTTATAGAGCAAAGCGAGAAGCCTATAATCAACAACACCACGCTTTTACGCAAAGTACAGCAGACGACAACAACCATAGAATCGCACCTAAGCTCGATTTTGACCGAGCTAGGGTTTCTATCACCCCAAGCAATAAAAACGCTAACAGCGAGCTATACGGAGCAAATAGAGGCACTTCAAAAAAAACTAGCGAATATAGATATTACGGAAATATCAAAAGTGAAATCGAGCATAGATTCGTTTTCAACCTCAATTCAGGCTCTACAGAACCACATCAACAGCCAGTTGCAGAGCCTTTCAATCGACAAGCAGAGTCTACAAAAGAGCATACAAACCCAAGTACAGCAAGCGATAGCGAACCAAAGCGTACAGATCGAGAGCGAAATACAAACACTGATTTCAGAAAAGCTAAGCAATCAGAGATCGAAATACATTCTTTGGGGGGTAATCAGCTTTGGAATACTGAGTCTTTTAATGAGTTTTTATCTGAGCTATCAAGCCAGCATGAATCTAAAGACCATCGAAGCACAAGAACAAATAATTCAGCAGAACAGTCAGCAAATCAGAAATCAAATCAAAATGTTGGAAATCCAACGGAGGTAAGCAATGCAGACAGAAATCGACCACTTCTTAACAGAGCAAAACAACTTGTTATCAGAACAAAACAGCTTATTGATTCAACAAATCAATTCATTAAAAACAATCTTGAGCGAATACAGCGAAGTAGAGCAGAGCTTAAAAACTCAACTCAAACAACAGCAAACCTTGATTTCAGCACAACAATCCGAAATAGCCAAAATCGAACAGGGGAGTTTTTCCGAGCAGTTACAGCAAGCATTTCAAGAAAACTTGAAAATCCAATTGAGTCAGCAATTAACCAAATCATTGAGTCAACTGGATTTAAAAATCATTGTCAGCAACTTAGTAACAGCAAATTTAGAACCGATTCAAACAACAATCAGCACACAACAATCAGACATCGAGAGAGCACTCTCGAAAATCTTGCAATTGAAAGTACCCAACAACTTTTACGAAGATTTG
>NZ_VPEJ01000112.1:0-1512 GCF_013417245.1 Acinetobacter sp. YH16042 | reverse complement strand
CAAGTCTTTATAGTCATCCTTGCTAACTGTATTTGAATCAGTACCACGTTTAACTACAGCTTTACGAGGTTTACGTTTAGCAGGGTATGTATATTCTTCTACAGCTTTCTTTTTAGCACCTGTTAAACCTAATAGCTCTACTGTACGAGTACGTGATACCAATGTACAAGGTTTATTATCTTTACCTGTAAATAGAGTTGCTATCTGTTCAGGAGCTGCATCCTTTACTAATTCTAATACTACAGCTTTAGATAGGTTGCCACGAGGTTTAGTTGTAATTGCCATATTCAATACCAACATTTACTTGTTTATTGCTTATAAGCCTATCAGATTGAACGCTGTACGTGAATAGAAATAAATTAGCAAGGCAATTATGCTCACTCATTCACGTAGAGAGAGAAGAACGATGCAAATTATTTTGCACCGCCTACACTAAAAGGTAGTAAGTCTATAACTATTTAGCAGATGCTTCTTTTACTTGAGCATCAAATCTTTTAAGTGCATTAAAAGCCTTACTATCTACAGTACCATCTACAATGGCTACTTCATGTGCGCCTTTGCTAGTTGATACTTTCATCCATGTTCTTTTTGATTGCAGAATTTTAGTTAAAATGCTGTAACTTACAACCATTGTAGCTTGTGAATAGTTAGCCCCTACAGCTTGATCAAAACTAGTAGCATGATCATTCTTTATATTAATAATTTCCCCATCAATATTAAAAGATACTGAGTGAATATTTGCTATTTCATTGAATAGTTGAATAGTAATACCAACATTATCAGGATGATTATCTAACCATGATGCACCAACCATTGGGCACACCATGCTTTTACATGCTGCACCATGCGGAGCAATTGCTACACTTTTCACACCATCAAAATTACTTACTGCTGTCTGTGGATTTAATCCTGATGTTGTTGCACAACCTATAGCAAAAAGACTTGCTAACCCGATGATTAATATTTTTTTCATAAAAATCTCTTAATTATTCAAAAGTAAACTGAATATAGCATTATAAGTATTTAAGACTGATAAAAGCTATCATTAGACTATACTGAAATAATAATCAAATTAAATGAGAATATATCTATCATTAGAGTTGTATTGATAATTAAATGATAGTATTATCATAAGACTTAAAGATATAATGTTATATGATAATGACAGTAAGAATATATGTAAGAGCTAGTACAAAAGACCAAGATGCAGAGAGAGCATTAGATAGCTTAAAAGAGTTTGCTAGTACCATAAACGGCGTTACTGTTGAATATGTAGAGAATGAATCAGGTACAAAGCTAGATAGACCTGTATTAAATAAATTATTAGCAGATGCAGAGAACGGAGATACATTGCTTGTTGAGAGTGTAGACCGCTTATCACGTGTAAAACAAAATGAGTTTGAAGTATTGAAAGGACGTATAAAAGAGAAAGGATTGAAGCTAGTTGTTGCTGATCTGCCAACTACTCATGTACTGCTGAATACAGATGATACCATTACAAGCTCTATCCTG
>NZ_VPEJ01000111.1:0-1530 GCF_013417245.1 Acinetobacter sp. YH16042 | reverse complement strand
TTGATCTATTGCTTGATTTATCAAACCTGCAATAGAGATAGCACATAAATCAATTTTCGTATCAGGATGATAGATAACCTGTTTATCGTTTATCCCAATGCTTAGTTCGACAAAATTTCCTGAAGGTTCTCCTTCATTATTCTTTACATGACAAATGATTTTTATTTGATCACTCTTTTCTATTACATGTTTGTTTGTCACCAGAGCTAGAAAGCAATTTTCTCCATCATTATCGAAGGCTGTGAAGAATCCAGTCCCTGTACTATGAGCTTTTCCATTTAAGTATGCAGTAATTTTTACTGTTGAATAAAGTAATTCCTCAGCCACACTCATAGTTTTATTCATAAATCTTTTCCGATAGTCACAATAAATATTCTTATTTTTTATCATAGTATTAATCTTTATTTTTTATTTTAATCAATAAAATAAATACTTCATTCTGACAAAATTTAAATCAATATATTTTTTCATTTAACATAATGGTGGTTATACGAAATTAGTAGTTTTTACGCGGAATTCCTAACGTATTCATCTTTTGTCTTATATCTTTATTTTTACCAATAGGTAAAATATATTCATAACCTACATCGAAAAGTAGGTAATTAAGAAAAAAATTACAGCGTTTTATAAGCCTTATAGTAACGGGAGAGACTATAGGGCTTTTTATTTATCTTAATATTCATATATCTATGATAAAGCCATGATGCTCTGCGATATAGAAAACCGGCTTGAGAATAGACCGGTCTTTTATGATATTTGCTAAAATACTCTTTTGAAATATAAAAAACTAAGCGTGTATAGCACTGGGTCTAGGTGTTTTTTGGGCTTAGTTATTAGCGTTATTTAAATAAGTATAAGTGGCTTTGTTGCATAAATATGTAAGCATCTGATTTAAATAAATTTAATTTTGGATCAAAAAATAATCAAAACTTTTAAAATCATATAGTTATGAAATCTTTGTGCAACAAAGCCAGTATAAGTCAATTTTTACCTAAGGGATTTGCTTTTCAACTAGTTCCAATTTCTTTAATGCTTGCCCTTTTTTATGATCATTATCAATCTTTACAACCAGAGCTAAAATAAAAACCATCACTATAAAAACAAGGAAAATCAAATGCTTTTTCATCATTAATTCCGTCTTTTGATCTTTAAGAATGCCTTGCTCCTTTGTAAATAGATATGACATAAGGGAAGCACTGATACAAGCCTTTTTAAATGACTTTAGCAACTCGATAAACAGTTGCAACTCCACAATTCACTGCTTTGGCAATTTCTTCCTTAGTCATATTGCCAGCTGCTAGCAATTCTTTTATTCGTTTGTGCTTAGCCTCATTGGCTTTCTTACCTGTTGGCTTGTAACCCGAACGTTCCAGGCCCTGCTTAATACGTTCTATACGTTTCTCATTGTCCAGGCGGGCCATTGTTGCCAGGAGATCAATCAACATATTGTTGATGAGTTCCAAGATTGAATGAGTAATGCTGTCACTGGTTTGAATCATTTGGTAGGTCGTAGGAAGATCTGCTACGACT
>NZ_VPEJ01000110.1:0-1549 GCF_013417245.1 Acinetobacter sp. YH16042 | reverse complement strand
ATTTTCCTAAGTTTTATAGTAATGGTTTTCATTTTAGCTATGGTTATTAAGATCGAAAATGATCAGAAAAAAAGGCAAGAGTTAAGTAAATTGGAGTTAGTTAAAAAGAAAGTTAATTAAGCAAAAACTGAGTTATACTTTTTTGATAACGATAATAACTAAGCCCAGAAAGCGCCTAATCTCAGCACTGCACCTGCTGGGATTTTTTTTATTTAAATATCTGATATAGTGGTACTTATATAAAATATTATAACTTAGGTGGTCCATGCCTAGCCTAACTCTCAAAGCCACATCAAAAAGATGCTTCGAGCCTAAAGTTCTAATGATTCTAATCGAGTGTCTGCCTGATGAACAAAGGCCTCCTATCAAAGAGTTATTAACCTCTTATCCTGTAGAAATTAAACTAAATCTAACTCCAGAAGTCTTAGAACCCACTATCGAAAAAATACTAAAACGCTTAGGCAGAGCATTTATTATCAGTAAGTAGATCAGTTCTGAAGTTTTCTTAAAATTAACATAATATAACTGTTTTTTCCTTCAATATCATTATATTAGAGATTGCCGCCTTGAATCATAGAGCAACAGGGCGGCAACTTTTCTATTTTTTATGTTCTACGGTTTTAATTAGATATTTTAATAATTAAATTCATTCCAGTAAGAACCGAGCGAGTGTCTACGAGCGATCACCTGGCATTAAAATTTTGCCCCTGCCTTTTCCCTGATTACAAGCCCCCCCTTTGCTTCTTAACGAAAGATATAGAGCATCCCGAAGGGTGCGAACTGTATTAATTAGAATCTAAACGAGCGAAGCGAGCATAAAGATTACTGAGCGAAGCGAAGGCCTAGTTTCTTTTTTTATTAAATCCTCAACTTCTATTTAAAAAAAACAGCCCCTCAACCGAGCTTTAGCGAGGTTAAAACGTCCGAGCTTTAGCGAGGGCATAGGGCTGTTTTCATGCCTGCTTAGGCTTTTATATATATTTTAAAGCTTTTAAATGCTTTTAGACACTCTTAAACCCTTACTACAGAAGGGTTTCAAGCCCTATAAAAGGACATTTAGTCGGTTATAAAAGGACATTTAGTCGGTTATAAAAGGACATTTAGTCGGTTATAAAAGGACATTTAGTCTTGATTTAAGGACATAATTAATATTGACCTTTTAATGATAATTTTGTACAGTGTCCTTACTTTGAATAATAATATGCTTTGAAGATGAAGAATGAGCTTGTTGTGAAAGATAACGCATTAATGAACGCTAGTTATAATTTAGAAGTAACCGAACAGCGCTTAATACTTCTTGCAATCATTAATGCAAGACAAACAGGTAACGGTATAACTGCTGATAGTAAGTTAGAAATACATGCTAATGATTACGCTAGTCGTTTTAATGTTAGTAACGATGGTGCTTACAAAGCACTGAAAAGTGCTGTTCTAAACCTGTTTGATCGTCAATTTTCATTTAAAGAAGAAGATAAAAAGGGAAATGTAGGAACTGTTAAGTCTAGATGGGTAAGCCGTATTAAATATATTGATGATTCAGCTACATTAG
>NZ_VPEJ01000010.1:0-113055 GCF_013417245.1 Acinetobacter sp. YH16042 | reverse complement strand
AGTAACTTGGACCAGTGTTGATCATTTAGCATTGTTCGAGGCATAGCGAGTGTAAAATTGGGTTTGGCGATTTAATTTTACTATCTCGCTATTTTTTTAATCAACAAATGTCAACAGACCCTAATAATGACTGAACTTACTTCAAGCGAATTGAATCCGTTTCAACAAGATCAAAATATTCAGCCTCAAATTCAAAAAGCCGATCATCCCCTGTCTCCTGAGGGACGTTTTGGCCGCATGTCTTATTTAGCGTGGTTATTTATCATTAGTATGATTTATACCTGCCTATTGGGCATCAGCGTCGCGCTGGGTCTTTTTGCATTTTTCAATTCAGCAGAACGTAGTATTGATGCACTTTTTAATTCATTCTTAGGACTCAGTGCGATCGCTCTGATTGTCGTTTCCATCGTTGCAATGTTTGTCGCAATGATCTGCATTACGATTCGTCGTTTACATGATCTAAATAAAAGCGGTTGGCTCTGTTTAATTTTTCTCATCCCACTGGTCGGAACCATCTTTAGCATTTATGTGATGGCTTCAAAAGGCACTGAAGGTGAAAATAAATATGGCATAAAACGTCCAACGGAACAAACAGAGAAAGTTATTGGGTCATTGTATCTAATCCTGATGATTGTTTATTTATTGGTCATGATCCCATTGATGTTCAATATGCAAAGTATGATGAACAATTTAGAACAAGCGCAATTACAAGAACAAGCGATGATGTCTGATAGTGAACCTGAATTAACGGATGAACAAATTGCGGCTTATTTAGAGCAAGCTGAATCAGAAGGTGAAGAACTTGCTTATGCAGATGGTGAAAGTGTAGAAATTTCAGAAAATGCAGACAGTTCAGCGGAAGATGCAGCAATTGCAGCTGCAGAAGCTTCTGTAGAATAAACACGTATTGTTTAAGGTATCAATTCAATGATATACATTGAACGATAAGCTTTAAATGAAATGTTATGCAAAAAAACCTGTGTGCGCACAGGTTTTTTTATACCTGTTTTTTATGCTTTGAGTTGTTCACTTGAATTCAAAATAAATAAGGCATAAAGTTGCGATAATTTAGTTACCCTAGTTAACTATCATGAATTCCACATTAGGTTTCCGCTCTTCACTTCTACGCTGTGCGCGTCTGATGAGTGATGAAATCAACACGATTTTATTGCCCTATCAATTGAACTATTCGCTTTGGCAAGTCATGTTTGTCATCCGTGAAAAAACCGCTTGTACATCTATTGAAATGGCTGAATATTTAAACGTATCCAAGCCATCCATCACGAAGCGTGTCAAAATTCTTGCGCAGATGGATATTTTGGCACATGTGCAAACTGACGATAAACGTCAAAAGAAAATGATGCTCAGCGAGACTGGACGTGAGTTATTTCAGCAATGTGCAAAAGACATAGATGCCTTTGAGCAGCGCCTAATCGCGCCATTAGCAAGCCAAGATATCCAACACTCCATTCAAATTTTACACCTTGTCATGCAAGAACTTGAACAAAACACTATAGGTGATGATCATGCAAGATAACGCACCACTTTGGACTCGAAATTTTATTTTAGTCAGCGCCATTAACTTCCAATTGGTTTTAACCTTTTATCTCTTGGTTGTGGTGATCGTGGGCTATGCGGTGGCTGAATTGGGTGCGACTACAGCCCAAGCAGGTCTAGTTTCAGGCTTGTTCATTGTCGGCACATTGGTCGGGCGTTTATTGGTGGGTAAGTTCCTAGAGCGTTTTGGTCGTAAAACAACACTGATCGTTGGTTTAATTGGCTTTTTAGTCTTTTCTGGTTTTTACTTCATTCAGTTTGGCGTCGGCATGTTGCTCTTCATACGCTTTATGCATGGCTTTATGATGGGTATAGCATCAACAGTGCTAGGTACCTTAATTGCCCAAATCTTACCAGCGACACGTCGCGGTGAAGGCATTGGCTACTACAGCATGAGTAGTACGTTAGGTACGGCTATTGGGCCATTTCTCGCCATTTGGATGATGTTACATATTGGTTATCACGCGATTTTTATCGTTTCTACGATTATCGCATTGAGCTGCCTATTGGTTGCATTGTTGATTCAAGTGCCCGATTTACCCAAAATCAATAAACCTCTTGATACTGTTGAAGCCGTCAAAAAACTAAGTTGGATTGCTCAATTTGTAGAACCGAAAGCATTACCGATATCATTCATCATGCTTTTCGCTTCAATCTGCTATTCAGGTGTTTTATCTTTCATTAACTTCTACGCCAAAGAAATCGATTTGGTTGAAACAGCCTCGTTTTTCTTTTTAATGTATGCCATTGCGATTTTAATTTCTCGCCCATTTACTGGCCCGTTGATGGATCGTAAAGGTGAAAATATTGTGATCTACCCTGCTTTTGTGATTATGGGCGTAGCATTGGTACTGCTCAGCATCACACAGAGTTCATGGATGCTTTTACTTTGTGCCGGCTTACTTGGACTCGGTTATGGCAATATTCAGTCGGTCTGCCAAACAGTTGCCGTGAAAAGTGCAACGCTTGAACGTATGGGCTTTGCCACTTCGACTTTCTTTATCTTTTTGGATGCAGGCTTAGGCTTTGGACCATACTTTATCGGTAAATTGCTCGACCATATTGGTTACTCACAATTGTATTTGTATAGCGCATTTGCTGCCTTTGCATGTATTGGTGCCTACTACATTTTACATGGTCATTATGCCGTTCGAACCGCTTAAACTGTATTTAAACATCAAATCGTCGGCTGAAACGTCGACGATATTCTAAGGGGCTCAGCCCAGTTTTTTTCTGAAATAACCGTCGAAATGAGCTTGGGTCACTATAGCCAACATCTCGCATAATCAGATCTAAAGCATGTCCCGTTTCTTCTAAACGCTTTCGTGCAGCTTCAATCCGTATCGATTGTAAGTATTGATTCGGTGGAATATCCAAAGCCGCTTTAAAATGTCGAATCAATGTCCTCGTTGTCACATTAAACTGCGCTGCAAGTTCATCTAAGACAATATTTTCATGATAATGCTGTTCTAACCAATCTTGAACTTTTTGCACCAAACCATCCTGATGCGGTTTAGATATTTTCAATAATGAATAGGACAACTGACTATCACGACGATAATCCAATACAAATGATTTTGCCGTGTGGATTGCCGTTTCAAAACCATAAAAACGTTCTATCAGGTGCAGTCCCAAATCAAACCATGCTAAGCCACCTCCAGCACAGTATATATTTTGATCATGGCTAATGAGCTGATCTGCATTCAGTTTGACCAAAGGATAGCGTTCACGAAACATTTGCTGAAAGCCCCAATGCGTCGTTGCCTGCTTACCATCTAAAAGCCCTGCTTCTGCCAGAAAAAAATTACCCGTACAATTTCCTGCGATCAGTCCGCTCTGCAATTGCCGAGTTTTTAATAACTCGATTAGTGCTGAATTTTGCGCTAAAACATCTAAGATCGGCGCGCCTATCGTTGGAACAATGATGATATCTGCATCTGTTATTTCAGAAAATGCTAAATCTGCATAAAGCTTGATGCCATTGATACATTGCACTGCTTGACCATGTTGTGAGGAAATTTTGACCTGAAATAGCCGCTGCACATTTTGTTTTTGAATCCGGTTCCAACTGACTCCCGCCATTGCAAAGAGATCAACAACCCCAGTAATCGCGGAAGCCAAAGCACCATCAAATGCTAAAATTATGATTTTCTTCATTTAAATTTCAAATTATCAAAATGTCATTTTTGACTTATTAAGTGTCATTATTGACAATTCTATATCTAAAAATCAACTGCTAGGCTTAAGGCATAAAATTCGACCCGATTAGAGATTGATCAATGGCGCAGTTAATCAATGACAAAGATTTAAATTTTTTGCTATTTGACGTGTTTAAAGCGCAAGACTTAACGCATTACCCACGTTTTGTTGAGCATGATGCTGAAACCTTCAAAAGCATCCTAGAAACTGCACAAGGTATTGCTCAAGACTTTTTTGCACCCCATAACGCAACAGCCGATCAAAACGAACCTACGTTTGATGGTCAACAGGTTAAAACCATTGCTGAAGTCAAAACGGCATGGAAGCAATTTGCAGATGCCGGCTTGCTTTGTGCACAGCATGATTATGATGCAGGCGGTATGCAACTTCCGACTTTGATCAACATGGCTGCAAATGCTTATTTCATGTCAGCAAATCCTTCATCAGTGGCTTATTCATTTCTAACCGCTGCGGCTGCAAATGTGATTCAAGCTTTCGGTACGACTGAACAAAAAGATAGGTTTGTACCGCATATGTTCAGTGGTCGCTTTGCAGGAACGATGGCCATGACTGAACCTGATGTGGGTTCATCTTTAGGTGATTTGACCACAAAAGCTATACCGCAAGCCGATGGTACCTACCTCATCAAAGGCCAAAAGATGTTTATTTCAGGGGGTGACCAAGACATCACTGAAAATATCGTCCATTTGGTCCTTGCTCGCATCCAAGATGCACCTCAGGGCGTAAAAGGTATATCTCTGTTTATTGTCCCGAAGTTTAAAACCCTGAGCGATGGTTCACTTGCAGGCGCCAATGACGTTCAACTGGCTGGCTTATTACATAAAATGGGCTACAGAGGTACAACATCGACAGTACTGAGCTTTGGTGAAAAAGACCAATGTACAGGCTATCTGATTGGTGAAGCAGGTGCTGGTCTTAAATATATGTTTAAGATGATGAATGAAGCACGAGTCGGTGTCGGCTTAGGTGCAGCCATGATTGGATACCGTGGCTATTTAGAGTCACTCGAATATGCCAAAAACCGTCCACAAGGTCGCTTAGTATCAGATAAAAATCCTGCCTCAAAACCTGTCAATATTATTCAACATACAGATGTTAAACGGATGCTTTTGGCACAAAAATCCTATGTGGAAGGCGCACTCGCATTATGCCTATTTGCTGCACGATTAATTGATGAACATCAGGCCGCTAACAATGAAGACAGCGCGTTGTTATTAGATTTGATTATCCCTGTCGTCAAATCATTCCCTTCCGCCTATGGACCAAAAGCCAATGATTTAGCCATTCAAGTTTTAGGTGGCGCTGGCTATACCCGCGAATATCCACTTGAACAATGCTATCGCGACAACCGCTTAAATCCGATCCATGAAGGTACATTTGGTATTCAATCTTTGGATTTGTTGGGTCGTAAGCTTTGGCAGCACAACAGCAGAGGTTTGATGCTGTTATTACAACGTATGCAAAATACGATTGATCAAGCTCAACATCCAAAAACGGAAGCGCTCGCAGCGATTTTTTCAGGGCATTTAAACACGGTGAAGAAAACCACACAAAGTTTGGGACAAGTCCTCGCACAAGGTCGTGTCGATCAGGTACTGGGTAATTCTGCCTTGTATCTAGACATGATGGGCAAAGTCATCATTTCATGGCTATGGCTTGAAATGGCTAATCAAGCTCTTGTGAAATTTGAACATTCAGATTTAGCTGAAGATCAACAATTCTTAGCCGGTAAATTACAAGCCGCGCAATATTTTATCCGCTGGGAATTACCTGAAATAGAGCACCAAGCCAAGTTATTGCTAGAACTTGATGATACTTGCCTCAACATGCAAGAAAGCTGGTTCTAGCCACCCGTTTAGCTCAGTCCTCAATGGGCTAATTTGGACAAGGTTTTCACGGATGAAGATCTTGTCCAACCCTATCTATTTCAATAAAAACTACAATAAAAAAGGAACTTAGTTTTCGTTCCTTTTTTATCAAAATTGAGTGTTATACACTGCAATTATTGGAAGACTTTAAAACGAGCTGCATCATCCATATAGCCTTTTTCTTTCGCTTCACCTTCCACTGAACCAAAAACCAATTGAGCACGAAGTTTCCAATGCGCAGGAATGTCCCATTCAGCATGCACTTGTTCATCCACAATTGGGTTGTAATGCTGTAGTGATGCGCCTAAACCTTCGGTGTGCAACGCTGTCCAAGTCGCAAATTGGGCAATGGCAGTTGAATGTTCAGCCCAAATCGGAAAGTTTTCTGCATAAGAAGGAAACTGTGCTTGTAGACCACTGACCACATCCAAATCTTCAAAGAACAAAACTGTACCCAAACCTGCTGCAAAACTTGCCATTTTATCCGTGGTCTTCGCAGCACTTTCTTCATCTTTTGTATAAGATTTTAATTTGTCAGCGACTAAGCCCCAAAATTTTTCGCTTTCACCAGTAGAGTCTGTTGATATTTAATTATGCTCATCTAGAGATATTTATGCAGCTGATTTTAAATTAATTTCTGTATGAATAATCGTGCAGCCTTGCTGAGAATGAATTTTGAAATTTCCACCTATCCGTTCTACACGCATTTTCATACTTCGCATGCCGATACTCATGCCATGATTTGAAACACTCTCAACATCAAAACCTACGCCATCATCTTCAATGGTTAATAACAATGCGCCATTCTCGAACTGTGACAGCGTTACATTGACATGATTAGCTTGGCTATGTTTCACAATATTGGTCAGGCTTTCTTCAATTACTCGTATTAAAGTCAGGCACTGAATTGCTGTTGGTTTGATCGCCCACTGCGAAGGAATGCACCATTTGGCATTCATTTCAACTTCATCCATCAACTGACTAAAACGATGTCGAACTGGTGCAATCCATAGCAAGGGTGAATCTGGCACTTTGCTGTCCAAAGATGATCCACTATCAATAATTTGCCTTAAATCATCCCGTAGTAATTTCAACATCGACAAGAACTGTCTGTTTGGAATATTACTTTCACACTGATCAACCAAGATCATCGAGCGCACAATAGATGCGCCCAGACCGTCATGTAGATCATGTGATAATTTAATTCGTTCTTGTAGGCGTACATTACTGAGTTCAAGCTGATGTTTATCGTTTAGGCTACTGCATAATTCATCACTGACTTTCTGAACTTCAAATGCCAAATCATCATTATATTTTTCAATTTTCTGAATATTACGATTGAGCCTCGCCCCCAAAATCACCACGATAAATAGGGTAATAATCGGTGAAGTAAAGGGAGATAACGGTGTAAAACCTTCTTTTGGAAAGAATACCAAGGCTGTGATGTCTGCAATAACAATCACAATGATCGCAGTCATACACATTGCTAATAAAGTGTAGTCTCTACGTTTTTCTTTAAAACTAATCCAGCAAAGATAAATGTAAGTGATAAAAAAGAGGATGCAATATAATAAGAAAATGAGGCTCGAAATTTCCGCATTTTGTTCAAATGGCCAAATACACACTACACCAATCAGAGATGCTGTCAGCATGGTAAATGACAGCTCAATGCGAGGAAATTTACGCCCAAGAAAGCGCAAAATATAGATGCTAAAACACTGAAAGTACAGCATTGCAAAAATCAGATTGGCTTTGGTGGAAAATATTGAATCTGGGTACGGAAAGGTTTCAGTGGTCAGTGCATTACTGAGAAATAAAATCCATAACACCGTTGAAAGCGCAAACCAGCCAAAACTAGTATCCCGACGTCGCATCAACCAAATAATGAAGCAAATTAGACCCAAGACCCCAGAAAGAAAAATATTTAATTGTAATATGGTTCGACGAGTCCAAGTGGCTTCTTCGGCCTGCTCTATTGTTGCCATGACATTGTTAAATTTCACCGGACCCAAGCCAGCATTTAGACTCGAGTAGCCATAAACATAGATCAAGGTTTCATTATGATCATGCTTGATTCCACTTATCGGTAAAATCCAATAGCGTGCAACATTCCAACTTTTAGAGACCGGTTCTTGAAGATTTTTATTGGTCCACAGCAAGTCGCCATTCAGAAAGACTGAACCCGTATTAATAATGTAATCAACATATAGTGCGATGGGTTCTGCCAAACGCGCATTATTTTTACAGTACCAAGACCAGTCTAATTTATACCAAGCACCACCTTGATAACCCTCCCAGTCTTTATCTTCTTTCCAACGGTCAGGTAATTGCGTGGTTTTCCATCCAGTTCTGGGTAATTCTTGATTGGATGGTGTCTTCACCCGTGAAATGCTATTCACAGTTACATTACATTGATCATTTACAGGGAAAACTTGCTCTGCATGACTCAAGCTCCCCCATACTAAACAGAGGATAAATAAGAAAAAATATCCTCCTTTACGCATTATAGAATACCCATAGATCTTGCTGTACTCACGGCTTTGGTTCGTTTCGTTACGGCTAATTTGCGATAAATATGTTTAATATGGCTTTCTACCGTATAGCGAGAAACAAAAAGCTGTTCAGCAATCTCACGGTTACTCAAACCTTGAGCAACCAAACATAAAATTTCTTTTTCACGACTGGTCAAGAGGTTCAGGTCTGCTTCATCGGCGACTGTTTGTTCTGGACTTGGCGCTTCGGCTTCGGATATTTGTTTAAGGATTTCTCGTGCAATAAATGGGTCAATCGGCGCCCCACCACGTAAAATACTCCGAATAGATAAAAGTACTTCAGCATCATCACGTTCTTTTAATACATAGCCCGTTGCACCTGCTTTAATTGCGGCAAATAAGCTTTCTTGTGTACTCCATGCAGAGACAACCAAGATCATGGTATTACTTTCGAGGGAACGTATTTTTTCAATAATTTCGATACCACTACCATCAGGCAAACCTAAGTCAACTAAGGCTAAGGATATCGGTTGGGTCTCTACGGCTTGAATAGATTCTTTAACATTTTTGGTGAAGATAAGCTCTTCACGCTTATAACCCAGCTCTGTCAAAATTTGACGTAAACGTAATTGAATAATTTCCTCATCTTCAACGACGAGCACCGGTACGGGTAGTATGACTTCTTGTGGTGACATGATTTACTTCCCCCGAAAAAATGAAATGTCTTTTACATTAATCAGTTTAATCCTTTTAGGATATCCCTATAATTAAGTAAATTTCTTATTTTTTAACAATTTATTCTAATTCAATTGATGCAGCTATGATGCATTTTTCTTCTAATTTTAAATCCATTTAACATTACAATATGTGTATAGCCATCAGTCTGACTATACACTGTACTTAGCTTAAACTTGAGTGAGATTAGCTCAAATATTGCTTCTTCAGATATTTTACAATTTTTTCAGATTCGAAAAGTTCAACACCTGTATTGGCATCTCTCAAATATGGCACTTGAATATTGTTCCCCATGATTTTTAACACTTGTTCACGCTTACCGCCTTTCAGGGGTACATATTTACCAGGTTTTAGGCGCATTACCGCTAATCCCTGATCTTGCCAACGCTCCTTAGCCACATTATGAAAGGTATATGCCAACTCCATTTCAGACAATGCACTACGTACGATGCGTGTATATGGACTCGCTTCAAAGCCCCACAGTTCTAACAGTTGAGTTGGTGCATCACGATGAATGGCTTTTCGCTGCACCCACACCCCTTGAGCCCCATTAATTAAGGTACCAACATAGGCAACATACGGAATTTTAGGATAACTGGCATATTTCTTAGGGGTTTGGCCTGTTTTGCCATAATGTTTAAATAGATGATGAATAATTTGCTGTGATTCGTACAAACGATCCCCAGTATTGTCATCTACCAAGAAAGGAAATTGTTGTTTTCCACCTAATTTTTGCACATCCAAACGGTACTTTTTAGCCCCTTTTGGACATGGGTAGACCTCATAATCCAAATTGAGCGTGGTCAGAACTTCACGTACACGACGACAATACGGAGAACCTTCAAATTCGTACAGTTTAAGGGCTTTTTCAGGTTGTTTCGGATAAGGCGTTCCATTTGTACCACGTCCGCCCTCTGCTACGCCTGAGAGCAACGCTTGCGCCACTTTTAATTGATGCAACAACATATATTCTTCCTTTCTTCTTTTATTTCGTATTTTTATACAACAGCCGAGAGTCCTCAGCTGAAGTTTGTATTTTTTCCAGATTTATATCGTCGTATATAAGTAAGCAATGCCAACTGATTCCATGACTAAAAACTCAAACCCACTTAAAGAACAACCAATTGCTCTTTTGAAACAACAATGCCGTTATTGTCAGCATAAATAAAATCACCAGACTGAATGTTTACACCACCAAAACTTAATGGAATATCTGTTTCACCCACGCCTTTGCGGTTACTTTTTTGTGGAATCGCAGCCAAAGCATGCACACCTAAATCAAGTTCGGCAATCGCATCAACATCACGCACGCAGCCGTAAATAATGACGCCATTCCAATGATTGTTAACTGCAGATTCAGCAATCATATCACCCATCAAGGCACAGCGCATCGACGCACCACCATCCACAACCAATACTTTACCCGTACCATCGGTTGCCAATAATTCTTTAACACGAGAGTTATCTTCAAAACATTTAACCGTCACCACCTGACCGCCAAAACTTTTTCGTGCACCATAACTTTGAAAGAATTTACCATCCAAAGACGGGATCACCACTTGTAATTCTTTGTCTGGATGATCATCAAGTAAATCACAGGTGACGAATGGAACTGTAGACACGGTATTTCCCTCATTTAATTGTTAGTATGCGTAAATTATCATAAATCTCGAACTTTTCAGTCTGAGTTTGTGCCGCCTCGACCATAGTATTAGCCACTTGCTGTGCTGTCACTGGCTTAAATTTGAAACGATCAGGTACAAAATGCGAAAAGCGCATATAAAGTTTCTGTGTCGCATCTTCTAAACGTCGAGATTCATGACGCTCACCAAGTAACAGCGAAGGCTTTAATATCGAAAGTTGATTTAACTTTAAGGTTTTTAAATAATATTCCAATTCACCTTTGACTCGATTATAAAAAAACGCGGAATTGGCTTTTGCGCCCATTGCACTGACAATGATCAGATGTGTGTCTGTATATTCTAATAATTCAGCAAAATGCGCATTGATGCTAAAATCAATTTGATAAAAATGATCTTTAGACCCTGCTTTTTTAATCGTCGAGCCTAAACAACTAAAGGCATGACTATAATCTCGCACATCATCCTGAGTCAGGGAAAGAAAGTCACTGATCACCATTTGTTGAACTTTTGCCAATCCATTCAGTTCATGGTCACGTTGACGTACCACAGCCGTAATATTCTTACATCCTGTATTTTGACTGAGCTGACGAACCAGTTCCCGCCCGACCAATCCTGTTGCCCCAATGACAATTGCATTCTCTATACTTTTAGTCATTTTTCATACAATCTCAATCACTTTAGACTAATCTAACGTTTTCTTTAAAATTTTTCTGCATCTAAAATGTTGTCAAAGCATGTCAAGACTTGACTTAAGCGCTTAGTTTAATCACAATATGGCACTTGTTTACGGGCTGGTGATAGTTCTTCTGATGTTGGTTTTCAGATGTAATTTCAGCCCGCCCAGACCAATCTATTTCAAGGAGTGCACGAGTGGCAAACTCTGCTCAAGCAAAAAAACGTGCTCGTCAAAACGTTAAAGCACGTCAACACAACGCAAGCTTACGTTCTATGGTTCGTACTTATCTTAAACGCACAGTAGCTGCTATTGCTGCTGGTGATTATGCTGTCGCTACAGAAGCTTACAAAAAAGCTGTTCCTGTAATTGACCGTATGGCTGATAAAGGCATCATCCATAAAAACAAAGCTGCTCGTCATAAGAGCCGTTTAAATGCACAAGTTAAAGCTTTAGCTAACTAATTTGTTGCGATAAAAAAAGCCCTTTTTAGGGCTTTTTTTGTGCCTATAGATTTTTAAAAGCAAAAAAATAAGGTCCTCGATGGACCTTATTTTTTTAATTATAGGCTATTTATTAATCAGCTTCATATTCGTCGCTGATAAATATGTCCATAATAAGTTTTGGCTTGCTGTCAAATTTGTCCAACGTTGATTGCCACCGTTGGTACAGCTATATCGAATTAAATCCGCACGGTTATTTTGCAAACGGCCCGTATTTAAATCCATACATTGACCACTTTGACGAATCGTTGTAGTCGCAGGGTCCATGGTCCAAATTTGATTGGTTTGGTTTAACATGCAGCGTTCTAGCGTCACTTTAGCTGAACCACCGTTGCCTGTTATGCATTGATCTGGATTTGACTTACTGTGTATACGACCAATGGCATCATATACCCACTGTTCAGTATCATCCGCAGTACATCCGCTTGGACCACTGATGTACAAATTTAATGCTCCATCAGTTAAGGTTTCAGATTTCAAACAGTTGTTACCATTTTTGATCAATGTCGCCTGCTCAAACATACCTTCTTGAGTGACTGAAAGCTTTTTCATAAATGCTTCGAGCGCGCTTTGCGCCTCAGGTACTTGATTGGTTAGGTCTTGTGCATACACATTCATCCAACGATTTAGTCGGTATGCTGTGTTTTGTTGCGACTCATAACGGGTTAATTGCTGACGCGCCACACTATTCATCAATGACTTGTCATTTTTATATGACTCATACAGCATTTTTTCAGTTGGATTAAGAGCAACAACAGCATTTGCAGCTTGCGCTTCCAAAGCACTTTCTAATTGAGGAAGCTCGATAGCACGCAAAGCACTATAACCATGCTGACGTCCAATTTTGACGGCCGGCTTGATCGCTGTACTGTAAACTGGAATATCAATATTTGCTAATAACTTGGCTTCTTCACCTGCTTTTTTACAATATAAATTGACCTTCTGTGGTTGATCTGCCAAAGCTAAATTGACATGCAATTTATTGGCATTACTACCTAGTCGTACAGGTGCTAAAGCAATATTGTTGACTTTATTCGTGTATTGCACATTCAACCAACATGCCGCTTGATCCAAAGCGGTATTGGCAGCATTTAAGTCATACACATTACCCCAGTTTGAACGTGCAGCAGGATACAACAAACCAACTTGATTGACTGGATCATAACCCCCTAAAATGGTAATGACAGGCTGACCAAAAACCCGTGGTCGTGGATAATTTTGATCTGCGTTATACCAAACCGGAGCCGTAGAATTTGGCATCTTCGGTTGAGCGACTTCCATTTCACGAGTAGTTTTGTTCCACTTTTTGTAGCCGGTAGGCGAAGTTTCATCCCAGACATAACGGTCAAAGTGTGGTTGAATTTTCAGGAATGTGCTGTAACCCGTATAGTGTGTGTAGCGTGATACATTACTATCAGGATACCCGCCGGACATGGCATCTTTTCCGTACGGAAACAAATTTTTAAAATTTGGGATACCATTCGCTCCATCCCACTTCCATGTCGCCGTCCATGATAGATTTCCGCGCATCATATTGCGATTGGCAATATAACCCCATCCACTGTCCGCATGATGTGCAGCCCAAAATAGATTGTCACCTACCTGACCAGGGTAATGTCCTAAACCATAGTGATGGCCAATTTCATGGCTAAATTCATTCCCTACAGAATCATAAAGCGTGAGCATGCCATTACCACCACTCAGTCCATGAGTATGCACACCATTGGCATAGTTCCCCTTCGTATGATGGACAACTACTGTTTGGGTTAATTGTGGCTGACTTTGGTTGGCCATAGATGCACTGGTAATACCCCAGTTAGCAAGGTTTATACCAACACTAAAGGTTGATTTACCGACATCCTCACGCATGTCTCCTGCATAAACACCACCATCTCCGGCACTTTTACTGTCATAAATAACACCTGAAGATACCATTGCACGTGTTAACTGAATATCATCATATTGTGCAACCGTCATTTCTGCTGCAGGAATGGTTTGGAAATAATCTGTGCCCGCTTTTTCAGGCTCTAGTAGCATATAGTGGCCGGTAGAATTTGGCTTATCTGCCAACATACCAACACGGATATTATTTAAAACCAATTCACCTGGTGCAGCAAAATCGATTTTATCCTCAGCCAATTCACCGCTGACTTTATTTGCGTCAATAAATTTTAATCTTAGACCGGGTTTAACTTCATCCCAATTGAGCTTCGTGGTCCACGCGCGTTTACTGTACCAAACATCTGGACGACCTCTTTGCCCACTCTGGTCTGAAACAGGCATTTGCGTCGGATCATCCAATGTCGCGGTACGAATTAAGCGGTTGTTTTGATAGATTTCTACTTTGAGTTGCTTGATGTTTTGCATATCAAGTGTTGGCATCACGATAAGCAGCGCTTCTTTTTCACTGGTTAACCGTGGCATTTTCTTGGATTCGTTCGCATTCGGATCGACGACATGACTTTGACCAAATTGAACTTGCGCTGAAAAGTTGCCGACTAAATCATTTCGTATTTCACGAACAGCATCATTTGCATCGTAGTCATAAAAGCCAATACTGGTATCATCGACTATGTCTTGGGTCGGTTCTGGATAATTTGCAGTTGATGCAGAACCACTTGAACTATCACCACCGCCTCCACCACCACAAGCAACTAACATGAATGACACAATACAAATTGATAATTTGTTATATGAAAAATCTATCACACTTTTCACTACTATTCCCCAATTAGCCACAAAAAAATCCAATAAAGAGACTTACATAAAATATATAAATCAATAAGTTACAACAAATATAATGCTATTTTCTTTTTATTAATCATTCAATTGCCGCGTTTTGTCACTTATTAACAATTCAAATTAAATCTAAATATTTAGTATTGGCTGAATCACGATTGCTGTGACAGGTACTTCACTTATCAACTAAAATTAAGATGTAGTCCTTTAAATACAATCGTATATTCCCGACAAAAATTGTCAGGATATTTTTAGAAACTTTGTAAATAAAAATTTTTAGAAATGGTTTAATCCCATATATTTTTTATGGTATTTTAATTTTCATCCTAGGCAGCCATTGCTGTACAAATGAAAAGAGGGATAAAAATGTCGATTAACCAATTTTTGCCATCATTAGAAAAATTTGCAGAAGCAGAAAATCAATATATTGAATATTTTACATCGAAAGGTGAAAAAGACATTTTAGGTAAAGTCATTTCAAATATGAAATCAACCGCTGAGATTCAAGCCTCTCAAGGCGTAGACTCATGGTTAGCATATGGCGTGTATTTACCGGCTGTAGAACGCATCTTTGCGCTGCATCAAGGGGAAACGGAAGCTGCATTTTTTGAACGCACACAATATCCAGTTGAACTCGTGCAAGCGTATAGCATTAAAGATCATGACATTGCCACATTGATTGCCGCAGACAAATACAGTCGAATCCACCAACAACATCTCCCTGTCAATACTAGCCGCTGGCCTTATAGTGACGACGGTTCAAGTATTGATTTAAATCAGTATCCTGCACGAATTAAAGCCAATATTTAATCTTTTATTTAATGAAATATTGAAGCAGATAAAAAGGCATCCCGTACATGGATGCCTTTTTTAAATATTTTGTATGCGCAAAAATACTTAGAGTTGCTGCTCAGCCTGCTGAAATTCACGAATATTTAATTCATTTAGTTCTCCACGCCAAATCCATTTCAGTTTTGACTCAAGGAATACATCTCCTTCAAACCAAACAAATAAACCTTCCATCATTTTCGGCCAGTCTTCGCGTGTCACGATATTTTTACCTGAAATAATGGCAAGAATTGCAGCCAAAATCGTATCATGACTCACCGCTAGACTCAGACCATAATCATTGGTTGGATGAGTGTTGTAAATCAACTCCAAAACATCTACCACCCCATGAATGGGCTGTTTCATACCCGGCAAAGCATTATTCACAAAACTATTGATAAAGCCTAAAGCACCTTGCTTTTGAAAGTATGGTCCTGCTTTTTTAATATCGAGCACAAAACTTCCCGGCTCGACCAATAATCCTTGTTCAATGATCTCGATATGGTGGGTATTCGGTTCAATCGTGACATTATCTGCACCTTGAATCATCAATGCCGCCGTATCCACACAGCGCTGAATTGGACTCGAAATACAGTGCTGAATAACACGATCGGTATTTTCAACCAAATAGCTGCCCCACGCTTCGGCTAAATCACGTCCTTGATGGGTCAGTTGCAAGTCATAACCGGCCAAGCCTTGTCCTTGTACAACTTCACGAATGGAATGACGTGTAAACAATGTTACAGGCGTCTTTTCATCCGGCAATAAGTCTATTGCTTTCAGCATACTAGGAGGGAGCAAATCTAGGGCCATAATTGACAGTTCTTAAATGCAGGAGATTTAACGGAGTGTGCTGACACTATAGCATGAACCCGATTTAGCTCAAGTTTTGTCAGGCATGTTTGCCAAAGCATTTAAGGCCAATTCTTTCATTTCGGCATTTTTAAATGCAATAAATCCACCATTTAATAAAGTCGTGCGTTGGTTATATAGAAATGCGCGACCTTTAAAATCAACCAAACCACCACCAATACGCTCGATTAAACATTGTCCAGCGCTCGTATCCCATTCACAAGTCGGATGAAAACGCGGGTAAATATCCACTCGATCTTCTAACATCATACAAAACTTATATGCACTACCAGCATGGTATGCCTGATAAGGACTAAGTTTTTCTAAAGCGTCTAAATAATCCGTATAAATCGGCTTATTTTTAGCACTTTGACTCAAGCCAACGTGTACGACATTCTCTACAGAGGTTTGAACATATTCATACCATGTGGTTGACTGGCTATCATATTTCAGCGGCAGTCCCTCAAAGGGACAAATATATACGCTATATTCCCCCGGGATCGCCAATATGGCAAAAGTGGTATTGGCCCCATCTACCAAACTCAGATTAATGGTAAATTCAGGTCTTTTATGTAAAAACTCTTTGGTACCATCCAAGGGATCAAGCAGCCAAAATTTTTGCCATTGCATACGCTCAGACTTATCACCTTCTTCTGACAATACAGGCAAGTTAGAAACTTTGGATAATGCTTGGGTAATATAGCTATTTGCACGATAGTCCGCCTGCGTTACCGGTGAATCATCACTTTTACGTTCCACATCAAAATTCGCTCCTGAGCAATAACGCTGATATTCTTCTCGCAAAATTTCGCAAGCTTGTGTCACAATGGGAACCAACTGCAAAATCAGTGGGTCTTGCGGTGCTGTTGTTGTTTTAAACATAGAATACCTTTATATGCCAAATTACTCAGAAAAGCCGACGATCATTTTCGATATGGACGGATAGCTTAATAAACCATTAATTTAAAATATTTATTTATAAAAAATACTCTAAAATAAGTTTTTATGTACACAATCTTGTACACATTTAATTATCTGCTCTGATTAAGTATAAGCAAAAAGTACTAATTTAATACTTTGAAATTATATAATCTAAGTATTACTAATGAAGTGGTAGCAACACATGATCGTCATGAAGAAAAATAAAAAGCCCTCATTTGAGGGCTTTTTAATTGAATACTACTATTAAAGAATATTTGTTTTCATTTATTTCTAAAATACCCGATGCATCCATCTATAAATTCTGCATTCACATTCATCTCAAGATCATCTTTTTCATCGTCACATTGATCAGCAGATTTAAGTTGATTATCACGTGCATAGCGATATCCAAAATACTGCTCAGTTCCATCTTTATATCCCCCAAGTACTTCAGGACGCATTTGATATTGGAAATAGATAAATGCAGCCACACCTAACACTGCCAATGCTGAACTCATTAATTTGAATTGCTTTGAAATCATTTTTTATTCTTTTGGGTTATTATTTGTGCAAGGATGATAATTAAAATGAAAGGAGAAGTCTATGTGCTCAAACTTTGAAGCGATAAAGCGTGACCGGGCTTTTCTATTAAATCTGCCAGAGCCAACTCAACTCGAATTCCCTGATGAAATTTTTCCTACCTATAACTCCCCTTTAGTTTTTAGCAATAAGGGTAATATTGAATGGCGCAGTGCGAAGTTTGGCATGATCCCTAAATGGGCCAAAGAGCTTAAATACGGCCGACATACATATAATGCTAGAACTGAGACCGTTGCTGAAAAGCCGAGTTTCAAGAACGCTTGGTATAAAAATCAGTTTGCCTTAATTCCAGTCGAAACTATATATGAGCCAAAGTATATCAACGGTAAACCGCACTGGTATGGTATAGCGCGCGAAGACGGAATGCCGTTTACCGTAGCTGCTATATATGAAAGTGCAATGATCAATGTAGAACAGATCCGCTCAATGAGTATGTTGACGATAAACGCTGACAAACATCCTTTCATGAAACAGTTTCATGCCCCACAGGATGAAAAGCGCAGCATTATCGTTATACCTGAAGAATATAGAGAAGATTGGCTGAATACTAACTTTGAAGAAGCTCATGAATTTTTCTTTGATATGTCAGATGAGTTTGTAACTTTTCCTAAAAAACCATTTATCTGAAACAAAGCCACAGCGCGACTTATTTTGACTTCTTATTGAATTTACTTAATTTTATAAATTTGAAATCTAATTGAGCAACTATTAAAATCTTGATATCTGTTACACCTATCAAGTTTATTATGTCTGAAATCATAACACACGGCGGCTTTAGAATTGGCGCTGGTCGAAAAAAATTAGAGCCAACAAAGGTTATTCGTGTGCCCGAATCTCGTATTGTGGAGATTAAAGACTACCTCAACAAGCCTAAAAACGAAGCAGAAATTTCAAATATTCGTCAAATTGACCCAGTTACATATCTAGAAATTCCACTTGCTGTTGAACGTGTGCAAGCTGGTTTTCCTTCGCCAGCTCAAGATTATATCGATCAAAAAGTCGATCTTAATGAGCACTTAATTAAAAATGCAAATGCAACATTCATTGTTAAAGTTGATTCGCTTTCGATGCTTAATATCGGAATTGACATTAATGATGAGCTGATTGTCGATCGCAGTCTAGAAGCAAAGCATAGAGACGTTATTATCGCCTGCATTGATAACGAACTCACTGTTAAACGCTTAATGCTTGAAGGTGATAATCATTGGCTTAAAGCTGAAAACCCTAACTTTCCTGACATTCACTTTAATGAAGGTCAAATTATTGAGATTTGGGGCGTTGTAACAAGAGTAATTAAGAGCTTTCGATGAGTTCGCAAGATCGCATTATTGCGCTCATCGACATCAATAATTGCTATGTAAGTTGCGAGCGTCTATTCCAACCAAAATTAAGAAACCGCCCTGTCATTGTCCTATCAAACAATGATGGTTGTGCTGTTGCACGCTCACAAGAAGCCAAAGATCTCGGAATTAAAATGGGTGTGCCATTATTCAAAATTAAAGACATTGTTGAGCAGCATAACGTACAGGTCCTTTCTAGCAACTACGCTGTATATGCTGAAATGAGTCGACGTTTCGTAAATACAATTAAGTGCTTTGTTAGCGAAAAGGATGTTGAACAATACTCTATCGATGAAACATTTGTGGACCTCACGTCGTACGTGAATCAAGATGTGAATGAGATTGCTCAGAATATTAAAGATGCTTTATGGAAATGGCTTGCTCTCCCTGTTTGTGTTGGAATTGGTCGATCTAAGACTGAAGCAAAAATGGCAAACCATGTAGCAAAGAAAAATAAGCACTTTAATGGCATTTGCAATTTTGTTGAAATGGATCCATGCATTAAAGAATACGTGCTTAATGATATTGAAGTATCTGAAGTTTGGGGCGTTGGTAGAAAACATTCCAAGAAACTTGAAGCAATGGGCATTAAATCCGTTTTAGATTTAGCTCTCACGAATCCGCAATATATTGAACAGCAATTTTCCGTTGTGATGAAAAGGACTGTACTTGAATTAACTGGTACTGCATGTATTGAGTTAGAACAAACCCCGCCAAGTAAGAAGCAGATCATCAGCTCTAAATCCTTTGGCCAACGAGTAACTGACTTAGATTCTTTAAAGGAAGCCATGAGTGCTTTTTTGCAATCAGCTGTTAAAAGACTGCGTGAGGATGGAAGTCTTTGCGGATGCGTCATTGCTTTTGCGCAATCAAATCCTTTTGATAAGGAGCGCCCTTTTTATAATAAGTCCGTGAGTCTTGGATTTGCCGAACCCACTGACTCGGCTGCAGTCATGATAAAAGCGGTTATGAAGCGAATTGATGAGATATATAAAGAAGGAATTGAGTTTAAGAAATGCGGCGTGATATTGACAGGCATTGAGCCTAAAGCCTCCTACATTCATGACTTGCTAACAGATTTAGATGCCATTGAAGTGGATGAAAAACTGCAGGCGACTTTAGAAGATGTTAAGGAAAAATTCGGGGATAAGATTCTTGCGATTGGACCGTGTATGCTGCCAAATCGTAGATGGTCAATGAGTCGTAATCGATTGACGCAGAACTATTTTTCTGTAGAGGGGATGTTGACTATTAGGGATTAATTTCTTATAAACCATTTATTTTTAGAATAATTACCATGGATATTAGGAAGAGTATTTATAACACTTTATGGATTACTACTGCGTTGAGTGTGACTATTATTGTGGTTTGTGCAATCGTTTCGGGTTGTAATGGTGAACAAAAGCCAATCTCCAATGCAATAACTATGTATGGTAGTTATTTTGGCGGAATAGCTACCTTGGCTGCGGCTTATATAGCATCTTTACTATTTAACAAATGGCAAGATCAACATAATAAGAATATTGAATCCAGTTTAATTTTAAATATTGTGGAAAAATTTAATAACTTTGATGACAAGCTTTCATATTTTTATGGTCCTATTTCTAAAACTTATGATAGAGAAAAAATAGAAGCATCAGATCCTGTATTTATGAGCCTTAACGATAATAAATATGAAATTCTATTTGAGTTACAAATGCAGTTTCTGAAGGTGATTGACGCGATTGAAAAGTACAGCATTGTCGAAGGAAATTACGAGCACGTTCATGAAGATCTAAAAAAATATAAGTCTGACTTTAGGTACTTCTTAAAAAAATGTGAGGATGTAGATTACTCTAACGTGCAATCTTCAAGAGATACTTTATCTTTCCATTATGGTGAATTAGTTAAAGTATTAAGTTCTTTTGAGCAAATTTATATTAACGATTTGCTAATCAAATTAAAAGAATAATAAAACAGCCCTCACTTGAGGGCTTTTACAATTGCACCATGTCGCGCCTTGCAGTCATTGTATTTAGTAACCGTATCAACAGACCAAAGCATTAAAGCTTTACCCTGCCCAGACTCTAGTTGTTGCAGATCTGCGCATGACTCAAGGAGGTTTGCTGGCACCACTGGCGATAAGTGAGTTGAGTTGCTGCACGCCGTCGTCATCAAAGCAGTTGTTGCGAAAAATAGGCCGCTCAATGATTTTTTGAACTTCACGTGTGACTGTTTCTGTTTTAATGAGCTGTTCTGATTTAAGTGTTTCATAGTCTGCACTTACCTGATTGATTAGATTTTGTTTTTCAGCCAAAGCTTTAAGGTGCTTTTGCTCAATTTCTTGGATTTTTGCATTACATTGCTCATCTGCCTTGCGCAGTTTTCCAGCTAGATGATTTGTATAGGCAATTTGCCCCACGTATAAAACAAAAAAGACCGCAATTGCGATCCATGTTTTATATTTCCATAAAACTGTGAGTATTGGCATCTACTGTGCTCCTATGCATTTTTGATGACGTTCTAATTGTCGAATCCAAACGCCATAGCAATTGTTTGACCGAACTGAGCAATCACGTTTTGCTGCATATTTCCATTTCAACAATGAGTTACATGCCTGCACATACTTGCCTTGCTTTAAGTTTCGTAGCATTGAAGATTGCGACCATGCACCAGTTCCAAACTGATAAGTGAAGTCCATATATAGGTCATATTCAGTTTGTGAAAGCGGAACACCCAAAAGCGTTTTATTGAATTTTTTGGCATCTTTGTTAATGTGAAATTTCAGATATTCCGTTGCTTGTTTGGGTGTAATCTTTGGATCGGTCATTTTTACTTTTTGACCGTTTGGGTACACCGTAGTGCCTGTACCAATAGTTGCCACGCCAACACTATCTTTGTATGGGACTAAAACAGTGCCTTCTTTGCTTTGTGTGTAGTAAAGGCCGGTTGCACTGATAGCTGTGATCATTGTTACAATCAACTTAGTCTTGTTTGACATTGCATTCACCGTTTAATTTTCGCTTAGTAAGCTCGTGAATTTCTTTTTCGCGCTGATTTCGTTGCCATGAGAAATAAACATTAATGAGTAAGCCCAGCACGGCAACACCTATACCTACCCACCCCATCCAATCAATGCCCATAAAAAAACCGGCAAAGCTTGCTGCTCCACCGGTCACTGTTGCTTTTGATCCCAAAGCTGCAGCTGATGTTTCTGCCACCGCTGCTGTCGTTTCAGACATGTCGCCCCCTAATTTTTAGGCATAAAAAAAGCACCTTTCGGTGCCATTGTTTAAATGATTCAAACTTCTATCTGACTGTGTTGTCCTGATGGAGCTGGTCGTATGATTTGTTGATTTGAAATGAATACACGTTGCCCAATATTGTAGGCTGTACCGCTAGTACAAAGTACTGGTCCAGATCCTCCATCTACTTGAACACGATATTCAGGATGGCTTGCAGAAGTAATTATTCCAATTAATTCTGTATGAGTTGGATTCAACAGTTTACGAAGTTCAAATAAAGGATTAGTCACGATGGATGCGCTCCACTTTGATGGATTCCGTCACTTTGCCATGACTAAATGAACCACTTACAGAATCAATCATACCCCACCACTGTCCATGGAATGCTATGGTTTTACCTGGCAACAACTCACCAATTTCTTGAGAGACCGGTAAACCTGACAAGGTGTGAAATTCTTGAATATTGGCTTTGATTAACTCCATCTTGCCAAAGCTTGCACCTGACACGACATCAAACATTGGACCACTCACAGCTTCAAGAGGAACATCACCTGCAGTATTTCGCTGTTTCACAGTCAGGCTGTCACCACTTCGACTATTCACGACATTAATGGCATTGAAGTCGGCGATGTAATCCTTGTTTTGTTCAATGACTTGTTGAATCACGATACTCTGTGAAATCAGAATGTCATAGTCGTCCACAGTCATTGCATCCCAATAGCCCTTTTTATAACGAGGCAAGATTGAAAGCGTATTACCTGACTTTTGGCTGTAGATGAAACCACCACCAGCTTCAACAACCTGCTTTATTGCATCCATTGGCGCAAGTTCCGCATAACTTAGGCTCTCAATTGGTACGATCCAGCCGACGTCATCAATCAACTTCCAGTCCAGTTCAGTACCGGATTGAGCTCGATCAATTTCTGCTTGAACTAACTGCACCGACGTTCGCTCATTATCTTGAATAAATGATCGTTTAGCCGCGTAATCCGCTGCATTGAGTGCCGTGACACTTCGACCATCATAGGTATAAGATTTATTCGCGAACTTAATCGTTTCCGTTTCGGTCTCAAGCAATACATGATGTTCAAAGCCATTAATCATTAATTTCAAAATCACCGGTTGGTCATTGATTGGCTGTAGTTTTTCTTTCTCCGTGTGCGCCACGGTAATTGAATATGACCAGCACCACGTACTACGGCTGCAGTTATAAGTGCCGTTAATGACTTTAATCGGCTCACCATTATCTAAGCGTTCTGCACTTAAACTATTCACGATATACCACCAGTTTTTATTCGGTAGTGCAGGAATACAATCATCCGCACCAAAATTTAAAATGACATTGTGAGCATCAACCTCAGTACACAAACAAATGAAGTTGAGATTTCCATCACCCGCGTATTTGGGTGTTTCGGGCTTTGGCCAAGGTTGAACTGGATGTTTTCTGTAATGAATGGATTTAGCTTTATCCCAAGGCAATTCAGACTTGGTGATAATCTCCAGACCTTTATCCCACTCGAATGAAAATCGCTTTTCAAATTGCTCAGCCACTTTGTGTGAATAGGTGAATTGCTTACGCCGACGAATCATTTCCTGCCATTTTGATTCGCGGTTATGGCGTAGCTTGATCGTGTCCTGATGTACATAACGTTGATGAATAAAGCGCGTCTCGCCTTGCTCCCAGACCATCTGTACATCAGAACTTAAACCCGTTGCTTGCTCATGCAGTATTCGTACAGCTTTGCTCAGCAATGTCGCCTCATTAAATTCAACATTTGAAATACTTGAGACCACTAAACTCTTATCAAAAAAAAGAGCCTCATTTGAGACTCTTAAAATTGGTTTTGCCCATGGTATTGCTGTGACACTTAAAGCAGCGATTGCCTTTTGATAACTGGCATCAAATCCATAAGACACCCCAACGATGTGATTAATGTCGAATACTGCCTCAATTTGAAATTGAAACTCGGTATCTAAAACAGTATCAATCGTGCATAGGTTTTCAGCGAATTCAGCAACAATTTCAAAGCTAAAACTGGTGTCTAGGACGGTATCAATCTGCCCAATGACATCAATATTGTCTTTAAAGACTGCGACAACTTTAAAGCTAAACTCGGAATCCAGCACTGTATCTATGACTGCAGTATTGGCACCACTATCTGCATAGACTGCGGTGACTTCAAAGCCAAAATCAGTATCTAATACCGCATCAACCTCAGCTGAAACATCATCGCCAAAATTAAGATTGGTTGTGCCACCGGCCAAGTGCTCAAAATTCAGAATGATGTTATGACTGTCAGTGTTATCAGGTTTAAAGTTTAAGTTTAGATTGTGTGCATCAACGGTGCCGAGCTTATTTTTAAAATCCACATGAGCACCCTTTTAAAATTAAGGTCTGAGTTTTATTGAAGTGATGGACAGTGTGCCGCCCAGCACTAAGTTAGTATTGGCCAGTGATATGTCAGCACCCACTGTAAGATCCGCAGCGACTTCACCCGCACCGTTATAAATACGTGCCCAAGTTGCAGTGCCTGTTTTAATTACAGTTGCTGTATCTGTCGGGTGTAGCTCAACATAAGTGGCTGTGGTTTCTTTAATACAAGGCTCAGGAAAAGTGAGTGTTACTAAAGCAGCATCCGGATCTGCTGCGACTGCAGGACTAGCAGGCTGCACGTCTTCATAAAAAATAACGGTAGCACTTTGGTTGCCGCTATCCATAAAACTAGCAAAGGCTTGAATCATGGCAAGCCGGGCATTGATTGATGTTTTACTCATTTTGGCACCACATTATCTTGAATGACTGCGTTGAATTGAGAGGCTGGATGATGTGCGACAATAAAAAATTTTGTTTTCATTAACTGTGAAAACCTATAATTCCCTATGTGATCAGTTGCAATATCTGCAACCAAATTACCACTTATTTTTTCAAACAAGCGAACTCTGCAGGGTATGCCTACCCCGGTCTCTTTGATTGTTCCGCTTATATGTAAACCAACACCTGACGATCTTGTCGCTGTTAGCTCTATGCGAGCTGAAGTTGGCTTAAGTTTAATCATAAATCACCAACCTTGACGACAAGCTCTCCGAAATTACTACTCTCAACCTCAGTTAGATACCCCATAAAAATTTCACTGTTTTTCACGAAAAGTGTTTTATGCGGAATCGGCTCAACTCTGTATAGCCAGTTAATCAGCGGCAACTTACCCCTAAATACATTTTCATTAATAAAGACTGGTGAAAAGAGCACATCATCTGTGACCACTGTTAAATAATTTGCAGAACCAGAGCCAAGAACTCCTTGTCCTTTCACACTTAATGCTTCGCAGTTTGCCTCGGCAGGTTTGGCTTCTTGCAAATAATTACGTTGCAAAAGCAACTTTGCATTTACCCCATTTGATACACCGCCTGTATATGATCCTCTATACGCAGTACTCCCGACCCCGGTCGAGCGGTATGTCGATATTAAAAAATTATTACTAATATCAGTTTCCAGGACTCTCTCAAAACACCCAAAGCCGTAAAGTATAGCGTGGTTTCGTGACTGCACATGGCTTGGCAGGATATAAAAGAAATCACCATTCCCTACTAATAACCATTGTTTAATGCTGGTTGTTGGTGGTGATGAATCCCCCGCATTAATTGCATTGCTTGCATAATACCATTTTGACCAACCATTAACAGCAGAACCACCAGACCCTGTGCCCACCCAATTTTTATTCGGCAAATTAGAATCAAATGGCGCTTGTACACCGAGCATCACATCAATATCTGTCATATCCTCAACAATGCCTACTTTTGCATACTTTGCATAAGTTGCTGTGTATGCAGGGTCTAACTCATCTACAACTCGAAGAAATGGCCGACTCGCTAACAATAAGTTTTTAGAGCGATATGCTGCTTTACCACCACCATTCGGGTTGCTGCTAAAGAATGGTTTCTCCCAACCGAGTGGTGGCAATGAAGCACTGATTGTACCTGTAGCTGTTGTCGCACTTGGCGTAGTGGCAAGCTCAAAGGTCACACTCTGAGCATTTGGCACAGTTAAAATACGATGTTCACCATTAAACTCTGACTGCGCTGCACCTGTGATTTTAATCACTTGGTATTGCATCAAATTATGTGCAGAACTAAATATGGCTGTAACTACTTTTTCTGATGCTGTTAATGATGAAATCGTACCAATATTGATGCCATCAACTAAACAAGCATCCAGCACATTAATCATCGAGCCATAAGCATTCTGAAGTTGTGGTGCGTTATTGTTGGTGTGCACATAGAACTTAATATCTGTACTTGCGACCATTTTTATTTACTCATAAAAAAGACCGCATAAAGCGGCCATATTTGATTTAAATTTTACACAACGCGATCAATATCACCGCGCAGCATGATTTGGAATGCATCCGAAATTACTGCAGGTTCGGACTGTTTTACTGTGCGAATTACCCACACAGGATAATTACAAGCAACGGTATTAAATCGCAGAACGTTACCATTGGCCCAACCACTCCCCCAACCTTCTTTTTTAATCACAAAATAAGGAGCATTGGTGACAGGATTAATTGGGCTAAAATCACTCGTAATGACACCTGTTGCGATTTGACCGGTATATTCACCCACGCATTTAAAGTTTGTACCATCTGTGAATTGGATATACCAGCGCTCTTGAATTGCGCCTTTATTCGTGACCTGAATAGGATATAGCGCATCATTGTAATTTGCGCTAATTAGCGTACCTGTCGGTTCATCCAACCATTGATTAGACCAGGTTTGCTGCACGAATTTCTTGGTATAACGCGCTTGCATGTCATTAATGACCAATGCAGAGCCTACGATCGTATTGTCGGCCTCATAGTTATGCGTCAAAGGCTTGGTAAAAGTGACTTGGCCATTAATTTGCCCATCACGGATCTGCCCCATATCTTGATAACGATATTTGGCAGTTAATGGCTCAACCAAGCCCAACAGCGTAAAATCACCACCAAGCGTCACGCGACCGTAATCATAATCTACGGTGTACAGGTCATAACCCACTTTAACGCCGTTTGCATCCTCAAGCTCACACCACGCAATACGCTGATCATTTAAATCATATGTCGTACCAGCAATTGCACTTGGTAATTCCTGCGACTTGGTGGAACTAACAATACCAATACCACCGACACGAAAAATTGGTACACGCCCATCAATCGGTAAGCGCGTAGCAGACAAACCCAACAATTCAGAATCAATCGGCAGATAGGTATAAGCAATCGCGTTATAGCGAACACTTGAAGCATCCACCCATACCGGCACATTGATATAAACCTTACCGGCTTCTTCATATTCAAGCAGTGGATCGTACCAGTCTTCAGCTTCTAACGCCGCACGATTATCAACTGTAACTTCAGTTTTGGTGTAGAAATAAATCTGCACAAAGCCATTGTCCCAATTCACCAGGCCATGAGCACGGGATGTCTCAATCACCCCGTTCTCATCGGCAGTTAGTGTGAGCTGACCATGCTCAAGCGTGCCTACGACCACGGTTAATGAGCTGGGTCGAAGTGGAATTACCGGTGTACGAAATGCAATCTTATTGACTGGCGGTAAATCCGTTGTTGTGGTCAATGACTGCAATTGAATACTGTTGTCAGCATTCGGCGTCCAGCTATCGATTTCAACAACACCAGTGCCATACTGGATGACACCAGATTGAATGCCTGAGTTGTTTGCCGGATCCACATTGCGATACAACAAGCCTGAGCGGTCTAAAAAGGTATCATTGCCCACTTTAAAACGTGCTGAACCCGTTAAAATCTGTTCATCAAAACCGGAAGATAAATCTAATTTCAACTTATCAGCCGTTAAAGTATGTGTAGCTGAATTTGAACCTGACGTGTCGCGGTACTTTACTTTCACATCAGCAGTATTGAATGCCTTTAAAGTAATTTCTTCGCCAACAATACTTGATGTTTGTGGACTATAAAAAGCCATTGAAATCCCCTAAGCGGTACCATAAGTAACTGCTGCTTCAAATTTAGTAATAAATTGCTTGTAAACCGTTTCTGGTGTGACTTCGCATAAGCCAGTTGAGTAGTTGATACTGCCTTGCACTTCACCACGAGTGTTGACTAAATTCCCCGATGAACTAGTCACCGGTACATCCGTCAGCAATACATTGGTTTCAAAATTTCCTGTCTCAGTAGATACAGGTATTTCCAGCTCAACACTGTTGGGTTGAATCGCCGATCCCGTTCCAATTGTGAATACGAGTTTTTGGTTAGCATCAGGCACCACATCATTCTTTGTTTGTGAAAGTGAAGTACCGAAGTTATAGATCACATTAAAAGTTGTCGATTTCTGCGGCAATTTGTTAGGTATAATTTTGCCTTTGCCTGAAGCATAATTTATTGAACCTTCAGCATCACCAGTGAATCTTCCTTGAGCATTGGATGTTGCCGTTTTGGCTTCCCCTTCAAGCAACCAATTAATCGTCACGCCCGGTAACACCCCTAGATGTCCTAGATCAAACTCAAAGGCAGCTTTTTCAACACTCAAATTTGAGCGTACAAAAGTCACAATCGGTGTACCCCAATTCAGCAGAATTACACTATCTACATCGGGCAATGCGCCTGCAGTTAAAAGCCATGATCCTGTCTCGTAATTAATCATCCCCGACCCAAAAGAACTGTTTGCCGCTTTTAACTGTCCAGATCCATCATCCTTAAGCTCGTAAAACTTACCTTGAGCCATATAGGAAATAGATAATGCACCTGGCGCAGGAATCGGAATCAATACACCTGACCAATTAGTACTTTGATTGTTCTGAGTAACTGGTATGGCACTACTCTGGTAATACTGATTCGGTGCGGCTGCCGGCTTAAACGCAATGTTTAAACTCATGGTGCCGGTTGGTGCCGCAGAGGTCCATTTCACCAGTCCACGCTGATAGTCGATCGTACCAACCTGCGTACCAAGCGAGTTCTTGAGCAATCCACCTTGGTCAGTAATCGATTGGCCTTGCATGGTAAATGACACAGAACTTGGCATGACTGCAGAACCGATATATAAGTTCTGACTTTCACTCACGACTTGCGATGCATAGTTCACCGTAATCAACCCATCACTACCCGGTACCAAAACAACACTTTCGCCTGCTGCATTCACATCGATAATCGGTGTTTCACTCTGAGCAGATGGGATCAGTTGGGTAAACATTGAATCCGCATTAACCGTGTATTCACCCACGGTTGCATCAGATGCCAACTGAGTTGATGAGTAATACAAGCCGGTATCAGCAACAAGCGTATCGCGGAGAATAGTTTTAGACGGTGTATTACCGGCATACCACTGACGCGCCGACAAACCTACAAAATCACGCTCTAACGGATCATTGATTTGATAGGTCGCAACTTTGTATTCGACATTTTTACCATCGATTACCATCACTGCTGTGCGGGTATCAACCTTAGTAATTCGCACGTACTGTTCAAATTGAAGTGCTTTTCCTTCATCTGAAATCAACACGATCGTATCACCGACACTGGATTCAGTTTCTTGTGGAAACATTACCACTTGCAGTGATGACATGCCTTGCCAGTGCGTATCAAGTGGCGTGCCGGCAATCTGGCCACCTTTAGCCAAGTAATTTTCAACTCTGTTTTGTGCAGCCTGGCGTTCGTCGGTCCATGACTCAGTGCTGAATAATAATGCTGATACATTTGGATCCTCCGGAAGCTCAGATACAAATACCGTGGCACCCATAAGTAAGTCAGTGTCATTCGTGGTTACAGCTGGAAAGATCTTTCGCATCGATACATCACCGACGGTACGATCTAGTTCAGAAATGTCATTGAATAAGTTATTACTTAATCCGTCTGCCACAATCTGACCGTTATATTTCCCACCACCATCAGCATTATCGGTGTCACGCTCAGCGTGATAGATCACTAAATCTTTGGTTTCAATTGGCATTACTCACTCCAAAATCTGAGCGTTAAGTTCATGTGGTCATCAAGTGATACAGGTGGTATGCCTTTCACAGGTGTGGCTTCTAAAGCACCATCAACATGATTAAAAACCACATTAAAAGTACGTGTGTCATGTGCCCATTCAAATTGAATCTGAAACTGCTCATTGAGCACTGACCAGGCCTGCAATTTACGAACGACACTTAATGAAGCCCACCCCATTCCACTGTCAGCTGGTACTAAAGTGATTGGCCGACCTGAAAGCTTAGTACCTTCCTGAATATTCGGTGTGCCATCCATGGCATATTCCAAAGACTGCTCTTTGGCTTTCCAGCTAAATTCATCAGACCAAAAAAAACCGTCTTCAATTGAGACGGTTTCTGATGTTGAGATGCGTTTTATTTTCATGTTGATTTACTCAATGTACCCAACTGTTTAAGCATCGCTTCAAGGCTTGATTGACTCTCAGGTGACCCTGTTAGTTGCACTGTTTCATTACCAAGTTTGAGTTCATATGAAATACTCTTTGATGAAGAGCCTAATCCACTCGCCTTGGTAGACACATTATTAGGCGCATATTGCTGCATACGCTCTAACTCTGCATTCACTTGCTCCACGTTACTTAAGCCACCGAAGAAGCCAAAGCCTGACGACTTGTAGCCATTTACACCCTTGGTTCCTTCATAGATATCTTTTGCATACTGTTTAGCAGCTGCATCCGAATATCCCATGGCTTTAAGCTCAGCTTCGATATCCCCGGCATTTTTAGCCATCTTGCCTTTGGTACCTTTTCGAGTCTCATGCATACCACTCGATGCTGCACTAACCGCTTCTTCCCATGCACTTCTAACCGAGTCAGCCTCGTCACGACCAGTTTGGCCAAGGTTGCGGAATCCATCTTCAGCACCACTTGAAGCACGGCGCACGCGGTGAATGGATTCTTCAAGCTCACCATAGCTTTTGACTGATGCTTTACCTGATGAATCAATTTGCACTTCTAATCCAAGTGAAGCAGCCTTGGCTTGAGCCATTGCAATCTGAGCTTTATCACCTGTTGCAATTGTTGCGTTCAGCATTTGTGTGTAAGCATGCTTAATAGCCTCTGCTGTTGCCTGACCACTTTTACTCACTACATCAAAATTACGCTGAGCACTTGTTGCAGCATCGTTTAATTGCTCTTTAGTTTGTATCCCAAGTGCACTAAAAGCCGCTTGAACTGGATTTAATGCTACCGGCAATTGTTTGGCTTTTTGCTCAATCTTAGTTAAGCCAAGAGCGACCTGCTCGCCAGTAATTAAGCCTTGTTTTTCAAGTTCAATCAGTTTGCTTTTCGCATAATCCAATTCAGCGCGTGTTTGAGCGGTATCAATTGCTTTATTAAGGTTTGCAGATAACGCAAGACCAGTATCAATACCCTTTGCCTTATAAGCATCAAGATTGTTAAGCACAACCTGCACATCATTACTGGCCGATTGAAATGCAAGTGAAAACTTACCTTGTAGTTGCTCTGTGCTTAAACCTGTACGCTCTAAAGAGGCTTTCATCACTGCCTCAGTTAATGCGGCTGTTTTTTCTGCTTCTTTGGATGTGCCTGCAAATGCAGCTTTAGCATTAGTTTCAAAGACCAACAGATCCTTACCATCCAAGGCCTGGCTAAGCCTTAACTGAAGATCTTCACTGGTGATCTTTCCCTGTTCTTGCAGAGCGATTAGGGCAGTTACCGAATCATTAATCCCTTTAGTTGAATCAAACTTCATAGCATTGGATATTTTTTCCAACGCTTCTTTAGTTGGCTCACCTTTTTTGATTAACTCATCAAACTGCGCAATTAATTTTTTACATTCTTCTGTTAGTTGATAGGTTTTGTCTCGTGCCTTTTCAGCTGCAGCAGCCTGCTCCGCTTTAATTTCTGCTGCAACCTTGGCTTGAGCAGCTTCCGTTTTAGTTGCTGACTCCAACTCCTGAATTGCTGTTAAATACCTTTTGTCTTCTGAGGCTTTGCCTAGATTAGAAAATGCCATCTCAGCCTTTTCAACACTTTTAGCTAACCCTTCACCGATTGCCGTTCCAAGAGGAACTGCAACTGTTGGTATTAAAACACCTATCGCTGTAATCGCTATACCCAATGCACCCAGTCGACTAATGAGATTCATAACTGAACCACCAGTAGCAGCCATCGATGTGCTTGCAGCCGCTGAATTGGTGGCAAGCTGGGTTTTGGCAGTCGCTGCACCCCGTGTAGCTGCAGCATTCGCAATTTGAGCTTGTGTATTTGCAACCACTACTGTTGTTTCTTGCGCAATCGCTGTAGATGCTGCTCTCACACCTGCTGCTTTATCAAGGAACACGCTTGCAATATTTAGCGCCTTATAGGCAATAAAAGCTTGACCAGCTAAAGTTAGGGTAGAAACAATCGTATCGAGGTTTTCTGCCACGTATTTCAGCGCATTGGCAACTTTTTCACTCGCCCCTGAAGCAGCATCCGCCTCACCGATGTAGACAGTCCAGGCTGTTTTCAGGTTCTCAATAGCAGCGCCAATCGTTGCTGGGAATTTAGCATACTCGGCACTGATTTTTTCAGATTGGCTGAGTAACGCCTTGGTTACGACATCAGTAGTAAGCTGACCCTCACTTGCCATCTCACGAAGCGCACCTGTTGTCACTCCTAAACCATCGGCCAATGCTTGAGCCAGTCGTGGTGATTGCTCCATCATGGAGTTAAACTCATCACCACGAAGTACACCAGAACCTAAGGCTTGATTTAACTGTGTAATTGCTGCTTCATTGGATGCTGCTGACCCACCACCCACTTGAATTGCTTTATTGATTGTATCGGTTAAAGCAAGAGCTTGTTCTTGAGGCCATTTCATCTCCTGACCAATCTTAGTTAGTCGAGAATACAAGTCACCTGTAGCTGTTAAATTTGAATTGGTCGCAATAGCTACATTTTTTACATCATCCATGGCTTTTTGTAGGTTGCCATGCTCACCGATCGCAATATTAATACGCCCAGATAGATTTTTATATTCATCCGCAGTTTGAGCAATTTCCATTGCAGATGTACCAATCCCAAGTGTAGCAAGCGCACCGGTTAGCGCTGTAAAACCTGTTTTTAAACCTTGTATTTCATTTGATACGCGCTGAGATGCTGTTTCAGTCTCATTTAGCTCTTGATTTGCCTTGCCAAGTGATTGATCTAAGTTGTCGACCACAGGAATGGCTTGCTGCGATGCTTGGCTAAATTCATGCATCGATGTTTCAGCTAATTCTAGCGCTTGCTCTAAAGCTGATACCTTCGTCTTGGCAGAAGTTAATTCTTCCAAGGAAACATCATCGGATGAATCCGCCAAAGCCTTCCAGGCCACATTAGCCGCAGTTAATTCTTTTTGTAGTGCATCTATTGCAGTTGCACCTAACTGCCCAATTCGTTCCACCTCTTTTGTTGAAACAACTGCGCCATCCCCCATACTGTCAATTGCACGAGTGGCGCTCTGAGCTTCAGAAACAATATTGGTTAAATCTACTGACGTAAATTTTTGAACTTCAGAAATAGTTTTACTTGCAGCTTTATCCACACCCAACATTGCATCGGTGGCAGTTGCTTCATAAATACCAAATGCAGCCTCAACACTTTGGATCGATGCTTTAAGGTCAGCAACGCGATTAACGGCATTTTGAATATCTGACGGCGTAGCTTTTGTTTGTGATAGTTCAACAAGCTCGGCCTGGGCACCTACAAGCTCAGTATTCAATGCTCCAATCATTTGTTGGCTTTGCATCGACATATCACGAAGCTGGCTTGCACTTACCGTGCTCTTATCACCAAGATTGCTAATTTCTTTAGTGGCTTTATTGAGCTCACCAACCAATGCATCCACTTGAACATTCTTTGCTTCAGTTCTAATGGTTTCGAATACTTTTTTAGTAACATCTTCAGACTGCTTTGCAGCTGCTACCAAACCTTTGCTATCACCATCCAGAATTAATTTAAAAGTAAGATTTTTGCCTGACATGAACTTTTTCCTTTAATCTTAGGCATAAAAAAACCACTCCGAAGAGTGGTTTTTAAATGTCTGATCTTATTTAACTAATCGACCCATAGCATTTTGCACTATTAGTGGCAATTGCTCCTTTGAGACTAGGTCAGTGCGATTTACCAATTCTGGAATGCTATTGGCATCCACCATTACTGCATCTCTTGGAATCAAATCTAGAGAAAATCCGCCTTGATAATTTAGCTTGATCATCATCTGCTTACCTTGAAGTATTCTTGACATCAAAGCTTGTGCAACTTGGTCAGGATTAAAAGATGGGTGTTCAGGCATTTTGCCGCCTAAACGCTTTACTTCCTTTTCAAGCTGACTGTGATACTCAATCAAGCGATATTGCAATACACCGTGACAATCCTGCACTGCATTAATATCTACTGGTGAATGTTGCTGAACTTTATCAAATGTCAAAATCAAGCCGTGAACGTATTCAACTGCATCATCGAGATTATCAAGTGGTATCTCTTCAATACTTTTTACATTGAATCGCTGCAAAACCATGTTGTATGCATCTGAAAAATTGATCTTCACACGTGATACTAAGTTTGATACAGCATGACGTAGATTTTCGCGGTCTTTCGGGGTTGTTTTACGTGGATTAACCGCCTTTCCTTTTGTCCAATAATCCCATAGCACATCGTCGCATTCGCTTTGGTACTTTATAACCGTGTCTCTAAGTTCGGGTTTTACTTTATTTGCATGAATTGAATAAAGCCATGCTGGTAGCTTGCGAAGTAATAAACAAAGCATGGTTTGTAGGCCACCCTTGGTAGGTATGGTGATTTCCACCATACCTTGTTCAAAGCGCTGTTTTAATTTCACAAACTGGCTTTTCCAATCCAAACCCATGCCATCAACAATAGGCTTCATTGGTGTATATGGCTGCCCTTCATATTCCACAATATATAATTCAGCATTGTGGAAAGGCACTGTGATTTGGGTTAAACTTGTCATGTGTTTACATCCTTATGTGATGGCAACTAAACCTTGTGATATGTGAGAGTTGAGCAAGGTTTTTTTGTGCCTATTGATTTCATGCTTTCGCACTCTCTTGGTTTAATAAAAGTTCAACCGCCTTATTGATTAAATAATTCATCGAACGCTCTTCTTTTACTGCCTTCTCTTTTAGTTGCTTGTGCAACCCAGGTGGAATGCGTACTGCTACCTGTGTGTCCGATCGTGCCATTTAATCCTCCAGTAAAGCACCGTGATCACATTAAAGCACAGCGCTTTATTGATGTAAAGCACTGTGATGCACTATATTCTTTATATCAATAATAGAATCTTTCGTACAATGGCGCGCAACGACCCACAGATGAACCTCCGTGTTCCAATTGAGTTAAAAGAAAAAATCGAACAAACCGCTTTGGAAAATAGCAGAACCATTACTGCTGAGGCTGTATATCGCCTAGAAAAAAGCTTTGAACCTAATTTCTTTAGAATTACAACATTCAATGATCTTGAGCAACTTGGATATACGATCGAGATTGATCGATTTACACTTGGATTGTTTAAGTCTCAATTACACGAAATTAAGCTGTACGAGTTAAATTTCAACTACTGGATACTTAGCTATCATGCAATGCGATGCACTATTAATAGCTCTATTGCTAATGAGTTGATTAAAATTGGTTGTAAATTTGAAGGCTCTAATGCTAGATAGATAATAAAAAAGCACCATAGGGTGCTTTTTTATTATTGCAATATTGTGCAATTTTTCTTCTCTCTTTCAGCCATTTCCAACTGCTTACTGTAATCAGTCAATAGTGATGCCGCCTTAAATTCATATTCTTTACCCTTCATAAATTCAAGATATGCATCAATATTTGTGGTCATAGCATCAGCATAAAGTAAGCGCGTGGATTCTGCACATCCCTGAAACTTCATTATGGAAATATTTCTCTTAATTTCCTGAAGCTTTGCCACGGGCTGAGATAATGCAATTCTACTGGTGGCACCAGCTACAGTTGCTGCATCTGTCCACTCAAGAATAATTTTATTTAACTCTTGTGCTTGCTGTGGAGTAACCTCCACTGTTTTTTCCATCTTAGCATCAACAATCTTATTAATAGTTTCTTCTTTAATTGGGGAGCCACCATATTGCTCATTTAGTTCCGCAGCTTTTTCCTTCTCCAGCTTCTGCTGATGTGCAACCTCAGCTTGTTTTAACCTTTCAACATCCGCTTTATTGCTCTCATTTATGAAATAAAACAATCCACCAACAATTAATACAGCAGCTACAATTAAAACCTTAAGGTTCACTATCAACGCTCCCAATTAATCTTGTAAACATTGCCACCAATAACAGTAATGGTGTAGGTCTGCCCATCAACTTTATAAATGTAGATTGTGCCCTTATGTGGCCATCCGTTGCGGTCGTGCACAACTTGACGATCTACAGACTCAGGTTGCCCCAGTACATCTTTAAGTCTAGCTTCTGAGTTACCAAGCTCAACAAAACCATTGCTACCACGCAGTGCTCTCATATCTACTGCAAATGCTTGTACAGACACACATAGAGCCAATATTAAAGCTAGCTTTCTCACCCCAACACCCTCAATATTTTATTATGGAGCACATATTAAGTGAAAACCGCAACTTACATCAATGTTTACTTAGCTCATCTTGGAACGTTGTAAAACCTTTTTTATCCGCATGGTGCGCTGCCCGAATGATATTTGAATCAAACTTACCACGGTTGCGTTGATACTTTTCAGCCGCTTTTAAGTAGCCAACAAAAGCCCCATAGGACATTTGCAGAATATCGTCTTGTCTATGGCCATACGCTATCAAGTACTGGAATGAATCAAACCAAGTTTGTTCAACACCACCTTTCTTCTTACGAATTTTAGGGCCTGGCTTAACGTCTTCATTGAAATATGCACCATTTACTTCGATCACATGTTTAAGAAGATGGCTAAACTCCAACGGATCTGATTCAGCGAGATCTAATAGCGACTCCATTTCAGTGTCTGTACACATTGAGCAAAGTTGAAATACATGCGCGCCATAATCTTTTACCAGGCCTGCGCCGATTAAATCTGAATAATCACTTTGCTTTAGACTGTCACGAATAACTGATGCAATCGGTGACCAGAAATCAAAGTTATGCATCTGCAGCTGCTTCACTTCCACATCATTGCCAAGCACCTTAATTGTGATCGAGCGATTATTCGCTACAAAGAAATCATTCATGATTTAATCTCTAGAATTCAGGCACAAAAAAAGACGCTTATGCGCCGTGGAGTTCTTTGTGCCTGAGGTTTTACACTTTCGGAATTGTCACAACGTGGCCATATAGACCAAGTGTTGCATCCGTTCCTTTGGTCACATCAGATAAGGCTTGACCTGAAATTTCATATTGGCCAAGGTCTTCATGAATCAATGGGAATGTAGTTTCTGGTGATTTTTTAGTACGCCATAAACGAACAGCCATACTGTCCCCAGTTGCAGTGTTAATCCCTTTAAAGAACAATTCATATTCTTTGTTGAAATCACTAGCAATGGTGGTATGACTTACTGCACCAGTGGTGTAGGTTGCCGTTACTGGTTCTACAATCGTTTCTTTAAAGATCACAGTGCCGAATACAGAATCAAGCTCATACTTCGTCTCATCAATAGCTGTTGAGCCGGCAGTAAATGCAACTGCAGTTAAGCTATAGCCGTTGAGCTTAATTTCTTCACCGACTTTCACGGTACCCAAGGCTTGGTCAGTCACCGTATCACTTGCAACTTCAGACTTCATACCAGAAAGGATGTACTGAAGGTTGGCATCATCCACTTCTTCAAGTTGTCCTGAAAAGTTCACACCAGTGGTCTTTGTTAGTACAAAATCCGTCGTACGCTGACCGGATGTGCTTTCTGTGTGCTCAACCTGATCTGTTGTGATTTCAAGCTCAAACTCAGGCACGTTACCAATATGGCGCATTGCACCTGCAACACCATTTGCAATTTCAGATAAATAGAATTTACCTTGGAGTGAAATATAATTTTTAGCCATCGGTTTTCACCTCTTTAGTGGGTTTATTTGGAGCAGATGGCTTCACTTCTTCAATGATTTTATCTGCGAGTAATTTGCTGATTTGATTCTCTGTCAGCCCACCAACAATATCGCCGGCAGAAAAACGCCCGACGGGTTGCCGGGCTTTATATTGTTTTGCCATGAATGGCTCCTAAATAAATTTTTGTGATTCAAAGATAATAGTGATGTATGCAAACCCGGGGCTATAGCCATCACGAACCGAAATCAGATCTAATTCATTGCGAGAAGATTGCGGCTTCCAACCTGAAAGAAGCTGAATTACTTTTTCAGTTAAAAGCCCTGCTTCATCGCTAACTGCTCGACCATCATTCTTCTGTGACTGGGCATTGCGACACGCCACTGTCACCGCCCACTGCTGACCAACCTGATTAATTCCCCCTTTACCTGCGCTTGCTTTCTTGTCTATGCGTACAAAGTTGATATGCGCCGACGGAGTGACCTGCGACATTTCTGTGACCACTACTGAATTTAGCGGGGAATAAATCTGCTTAAATTCTGAAATTTCTTTCAGTTTTTCTGCAATCTCATCACGTACCGCGAAGAAGGTACTCATCAATAAAACTTCCTACGATATTTAGGATCATTTCTTCATCTGCAGAATTGATACCTAATTGTGTCCTTGGAGGATTAACTACCTGTTTTACTTTTCTGTATTGACCACCAACAGCAAAGGTAATGTATTGGCTTGTCTTTGGCAGAATCGTAGCACCGAAGTGCAGGTATGGCGCATAAAAGACGTTCGTACCTACCTCAACACCATTCGAAAGAACGTTGTATGTATAGGAATTCATCAAACGACCAGTATCACGTAGCGTTTGACCACCTTGCATACCCTCTCGTCCCTGCAAGCTTGCACGCCAAGACATCTTCCATGGATTACCATCAACATCAAACCCACCAATGAATCTTTCTTGAACACTGGTTGTTAATGCCAAGCCAATATCTTCATAAAGTCGAGCTTTTTCAGCATTAATATCCAACAATTGAGTCATTACCGCCTCAATTGCTGAACTATTTGAATCAATCTTGATTGCAAACGCCATAATTGCCTCACTTGATGCTAGGCATCATATTTAAGACATCGTCACCAAATACCCCACCACGATAAGTACTACCGATAGGTAAAGTACTTGGCTTCTTTGTAGGCTCATCATCAATAATCTCGTCCGATTCCTCAGACTGGATCTGTAAATGTGCCTTGTTTTCAGCCACGCGCTTTAAGAATGAGATTGCATCCTCATAGCGCTTTCGGACTTCTTCAGTTGGTTGCTGGAAATACAAGCGATAGCGTGCAATATCACATGCCATGCGTTTTAAGTTGCTTGGCACATTTGGCAACGGCAAAGAATAACGGCCACCTATGTGACCGTTAATCTCCTCTGTCGCGTCCTGAATGGCATCATCTACAGCAGTGACATTGGGTAGCATTATTAACAGTTGCTCTAGCTCATCACCAAACCGCGCCACCAAGTCAGATTTAGTCGCATACATAGATCACCTACTTAGCTTCTGAAGCAGCCTTCTTCGCTTCGGCAGTTGCTTTTTTCAGGGCAGCGTCAGATGCAGCCAATGCTTTTTCAAGCTCTGCAACCTTCGCTTTAAGCTCACCATTTTCCTGATCTGATTTGACCTTTTCATCAGTCATCAGCTTATTTGCTGCAATAAGATCAGTATTGGCTTTTTCAAGCTCAGCTAAGCGAGCGGCTGAACCATCAGCCTTAGGTTCTTCTGGAGCTTTTTCTTCTTCAATAACCCCAGTTGCTAAAAGGGCCTGAAGTTGTTTAGCTTCAAGCCCTGTGATTTCTTGGCCTGGACGAAAGTGTCCAAGCGACTGCTTTGCAATGTACTTCGTCATAATATTTTCCTTATACAAACCCACGACCGCCTACCAGGCCATTCTTATTGTTTGGAATCGCCAGTGGAGATGATTCAGCAAGCATTTGAATGCTTGAAGGATTCTTTTCTTGCCATTGGCTTAGATAGAACTCTAGAGCTTGTCCAAAAGCCTCTACGTTTTGGATAGCGCAGTGAGCGATCCAGCCATTAGCATCAGAGATCAGTCCAAAGAAGTCTTCCGGAATAAAACGATCCGGTGTACCGCCACCAATACTGTGTTGAACGTCATACGTCCAAATTTCAATGTTGTCGACCGTACCACGGAACTGCGGTTTATCCATCTGATCAAAGGTTGGAGTCAAAGGAACACTAATACCCGCATATGGTGCAATGAACTTCTCTTTAAACTCTGGATCTTTAATTAAAGTGTTGTACACCTTAGATGTTGTAAGTGCCATTGTTGGAGAAGTACCTGAATGTTCTACTGATAGATCAATCATGGTCTGAAAATCTTTTACTGGTGTAGCACCAACCTGCCCCCATTTGATCAATGGAGCAAATGTACAAGCCGCATTACGCTCATAATCTACTTCATACATTGGGAAGTCAGCAGAAGCGAAGGTTGTCTTGCCATATAGCAAGACATCACGGGCAATCAACAGCTTTCGGTTTTCAATCGATTGACGTAAATATAATGCCTTTTGCGCTTGGTCAATAAGCAATAGATCTGCATCACTTAAACGGTTTGAGCCTGTGGCAATCACACCAAATTTACGCAACTGGGTAATCAAAGCGGTATTTTGCACGTCACTTGGAAATACCGTCATCATTGGCTTTAAATATGCCGGTTTAACGAATTTCACGTTACCAGACTCACCAACTTTAATTTGGCGACCAGCAGCTGTTGGTGTAACGAATGGCGCGAGCGGCGTTGCTGTATTTAACTCACCTACAGGAACTTCTTTTTTGGTATACGAGACACGTTGAGGAAAGAAGCGATCCATTAACCACGTGTCTACCTTCTGAGTAGTATCCGTTAATAACACCAACTGAGGTACATCCAGTAATTCAACCGGAGCGTTCTGAAATGTAAAAGTTTGACTCATTGATTATTTCCCCACGACTTTGCGAAGTTCGATTTTGTTGATTAAGGCCTGGGCACGTACCGCGTCATATTGGGCTTCCGTTAACGGCGTACCATTCACAGTTACCACAGCAATATCAAATGCACCCTGTACGTAAATTGGCATTTCCAGACCATTGGCTGCATGGTAAGTAGCCTGCTCTACAGTCATATCTGTATTGGCAATGGCATTCCAATCACCAACCACACCTTCTGTTACCACGGGGTGATCTGCGAGGTTGTTTGTAGCCACCTTCAACAAATCACCGCGTTTATATGCAGTCGCCGTTTTTACTTTGGCGTTTTCTGTACGAACGCCATCACCCACTACAAGCTGTGTAGTCGTGATTGTTTGAGTAATGGTTCCCATTAATTTTTTGCTCCTTGTTGAGCTGCAGCAAATTGGTTAAACGCATGATCTAAGGCTGTACCTTGCTGATCGCCTTGGCCTTGTTGCCCACTTTGATTGCTATTCGCTTGATGAGTGAATAAATGTGCAAATGCTGGATTCACACCCGGTGCTGGCTGCGTTTGTTGCTGTTGACCAGCTGGCTGTTGAATACCTGCAGAAAATTGCTTTAACTGCTGTGCCATAAATGCGAATGCAGCATCATCCATATCTGTATAGGATTTCTTTTCTTCAGCACTGAATTGTTTATTCATTGCTGTTTCAAGCGACTTGATGTCTTCTTCACGCTTATCAGCTTTGAACTTCTTAAGTTCGGCCTGAGCAGCATCACGATCTATTTCAGCCTGCTTTAATTTGGCCTGGGTTTGCTCTAATTCGGTCACGTCGGTGTCCTCTGGTTGATTAAAGTTTTTAGGTGAGTGACTTGCTGCCACGGCGTTTGTATTGTCATCTGCGCCCAAGGCACAAAACGAAACTTCACGGATTCGTCCACCACGGAATACCGTGATTGGACCCTGATGAACTTTTCCGTTCACCGATACGGATGCACCTGCCTGAATTTCTTCAATAGCTGTGGGTTCAATCCGAACAGACATTTGCCACGGGAAACCATCGTCCGAATCTTGGGCAACCTGAGCGCCAAACTCATTACTCATTAAATCGCCAGAAACAGTTAAACCTGTTTGATGGTTGATTGAGTGGGTATTGATTGCTCCTGCTCGCTGACTTGATCGATGTTCAAGTAACGCAGGGATTCGGCCTTTTAGCTGCATTGAGTCCAAATCAAAAATGATTCGATCCCAATACCAGTGATCAGTGATTGGCTCTCCACTGTAAGCAACACCGGAGAAAGTACGTTTTTTCTTACCCTCCTCAGCATTATCAACACTCAGTTGCCCGAGCTGGAAACAATACTGATTAGGCTTTTCAGCTTCTGGCATTTTCATGCTCCATAAAAAAACCGCCCGAAGGCGGTTCTGGTTGCTAATAATTCATTACTTAGTGATTTTTAAGAATGTGATTTCAAAATTTTCCCCATCCCAGAAAGTAATTTCTCCAATCCAATCAAGTTTTGGTGAAAATGTATTTTTGAATTTACTCGCATCTTCACCACGTTTAACACCTTCAATATTATTCGTCCGCGCTATCACGGCTCTAATAGGTATTTTTTGTTCATATGCTATTAAGAGATTCTCTCTAAATTCTTTATTTCCATGTCCATGCCATCTAGAAATTGAATCCCTATAGATTGATTTTCTATTTTCTGTTCTAAAGAAGTCTTGCCATAAACTTAAAACTAATTGTTTGTCTTCATTAAAAGCCGAAACTGACCAAAATGTATTCTTCTGGGTAGCGCCTAACTTCTTGAAAGCCTCAGTTTTATTCATATTAGCCACACTCTGAATCTGTTTATTTTATCAATTATAATAGTTTCAAAGTATAAACCATCTGCTCTTTCAGTACTTCAATAGAAATAACCTCGAAAGCCACTCCCAAAGGCAACAATACACCCTCTCCTGCATTCAACTGTTCAAGATCAATCCCCAGGCCATTGGCATTCTCAATTTGAATCATGATGTTCGATTGCCCTGCTAAAAGCATCGGGGCATCCAATGTCACCACCTTGCCTACTTCGAGTGAAGCTGCGTAAGCCAGTGTGGTTGTGCCGGTAATTACGTCTGAGGTGTTTTTAGCTACAGCATGAATCGCTCCTATATCCTGAACCAACCACTGCTTAAGCACTTGGTCAGCCTTGGATGAGGCTTTGCTATTCAAATAGTTTGTAATGGCCTGGTCATTGCCTTGCACATAATCCAAGAAAGTACGAATAGCACTTGGTCGAATCAAAGGATCTAATGGAATTACTTTATTAGCCACCGTATCGAATAAGTCCCGAGTCTTATCATCCATAGGAGCAAATAGACTCGTAAGCTTTTTCGATGCAGTCCACTCAGCTTTGATGACTTCCTTCTGCTCGAGGAGGTATTCCTTATCTAGTACTGACACATTGATCTTTTTATCTACCAATGCCTCTAGATCACCAAACTGCAATGGATGCGATGACCAGTCCAATGCCTCAGTAACTTCCGGCAACTTATCATCCGGTGTAATGCCGTATTTGAGCGCCTGTGCCTCTGTAAGTGCGATGACTGTACAGCGGCAGCGGAATCCTAATGGCGGGTAATGCGTTAGCCAAAATGCATGATCAATCGGCAATACAATTCGATTCAATGCCAAATGTGATGGGCGTACACGACTATCATCGATAGCCGAGTACATTAGATAAGGGCGTTTGGCTTTATTTCGATTCTGCTGCTGCCATCGCCCATGACCATAAGCACTTTGGAGATTGGTGCGAAACACAGTATCCAAGTAATGCTTTGGCAGAACGATTTCAGATTCTTCAATCAACTTCTGAAAATCGTTAAACGTTCCACCATTGGCTAAAGTCCTATTCAGTGACTTAATTACTGTCTCAACTTGCTCAAGACTCGATAGAAAGCTCACTGTAGTCGCCATCTGCCGTGTCTTTAAGTCCATTGAATAAAACTCATCAGGCAGCACAATCTTTTTGTCATGCGCGTACTGAAGCGCTTCAAGGAATGTGACTGGTTGCATCTATTTCCCCTTGGCTGCTGTCGCATACCCCAATACATCTGCAGCATATAAAGCCTGATCTAAATTGGCCTTAAACTGAGATTCAGATACAGACGGAATCAACTGCATTAAATTGAATGCCAGGCCTTCGGGACTATCCGACTCAGCAACAAGCTGCTTAATCTGCTCATTACTTAAAAGCTGCAGATCCTTTTGGCCATCGGTTAATTCCTCAACTTCTTGCTGTTCAGCTGAAAGTTTATTGGCCTGGGCTTTAAAGCTGAATGCACGATTAGGTATCGCTGAGAATTGGGTGTTTAGAAAAGGTTGGTTTGACTCAGCGATATCACCATCCTGAAGCCCGTACTCACGCTGAAAATACTGTGGCGTTAGGTTTGCACCAGCATTCTTAAGATGAGCATCACGCTCGGCTTGATCCTTATTGAGTGGTTTAGGTTTTTCACCGAGCATAACCTCATACACACCCCAACCATTTAGAGCGCATAGTGCATTCACCACTGCTTGCAAAGTAGGCGTAACCAGTCGAATGTCAGATTTGAGTTTATCCATCCTTACATTTTCATGGACTTGACCTAATGCTCTACTACCAACACCATCAGTCCCACTAGTAAGTGTTTGCCCTAAGATGACTTTTTGAATCTGTCGTACAAGCTGATTATTGAAAGACTCAAACGCAGCTCCAGCAGTACCACTCGCACCAGATGTACCCAGTACCTGAACATCGTCTTCAGCATCGATCGACAATACACTTTGAGCATGAGCATTTAATAATGCTCTATTCATGTCTTCAGTTTCGGTATCTTTACATTTACCTAAAAGAATTGGCGTACCAAAACGCTCTAAGAATTTAGCCCAAAATTTGAATCCATTCTGCTTAAAGAAAAATAGCCAATACAGTGTTGCTAGCAATGCTTTTCCATAAGGTTGTTCATATGAAGCTTTACGACGCGTTAAGAAGAATTTAAATACTTGATCGACCTCCTGCTCATTAGCAGTCCCTTCCTGACGGTAAATTAGTCGACCATCATTTTTAGGTTCAAACCATTGCATTGGCTTTTCACCAATCCATTCCAGGCCGATGTAACCCTCTGGTTTAAGTTCATAAACAGCTTCTTGAACCGAATAGCCAAAAAACAAGGCATTCAAAGAACCGGCCGCAATCTCATGAAACCATTCTTTGAGAACAAGTGTTAATTTTTCGGCCTCATCTGTATCACTTGGTTCAACTCTTAGCGGTGTAGCCAGTAGTGCATCTATGCGAGTCTCAACCGCCTGGGCAACTTCATCATCATCTAGCAATACTCGTAATCTGTGACGTGTAATGCCAGCCTTACGAAGCACCTCATCGGTATCTGGTTGCTTGCCAAAATTAACTAAAAAACGCGTTACCGCTTCTTGAGTGTATAGGTTGCCAAGAGACAAAGCCTTCTTTGACGCTTTGTCTTTTTTAGACTTTGCCATGTGTTTTCCTTATCAATAAGTTCGACTACCTGCACCAGCAGGTTTTTTGCTGCTTCGACCCTTAATCAATGGCTGTAAGCCATAGCGAATACCATCCATATGATGGTTGTTGAGATCCAAAATATCCGGCAGTACATCACCTGCACGATTGACCTTGTATGAATACAACTTGAACTCTCTAGCTGTTTCAGGGCAATCAGGGTGAATAATGATTTGCTTGAATTTCTTCATATACGTCACACCGTCTTCTACAGATCCAGGCCACTTGTCTGCTGCTTTAATCTTGAAACCTTGGCGTTTCATATAACTAATAGTTTCAGGTCGCGAATTATCAGCTCTGATTTCGTGAGTACGAACGCCCGGCACTTCATCAAAAAGATTCGGAAGATGATCAATCTCACAACCCACTTGATGAGCTTCATTACGTATATAGAGAATATCGTCATGAATAAAAATACGGTTTAGTGTTGTTGGATCTTGTGAGAACCCCCAATCGGAACCGTAGTACACTTCTGTCCAGTCAGCATCAGGTTCAAACTCATCAACCACATAATGACCAGAGAAGATAATGGCCTGGCTAAATTCAAGGTAAGCACCATGCCAAACATGCTCAAACATAGGCCATGCATTTTCATCACCTGCAGCCTGCATCCTAATTGCACGCTTACGATCTTCCTCGTATTCGTCCAACAGTGTTTGCGGAGCAAATGGGTTGTTGTTGATGTTTACTTCAATAACGATGGAGTCTTCAGGTGCAAACTCACCACGTAGAAAATCATCTATAGGGTCGTCTTTCGATTCGGGGTTCCATGTCGCCCAAATTTGTGACCCCTCAGCACGCATTGTTGGACGTAATAGTCTGAGGGATTTTGATGAAAGCCTATTAGCTTCTTCAATCCAAGCTATCTTAAAACCCTCAAGGGATTTGATTGAATCAGCTGTGTGGTCTTGCATACCCTGAAAAAGAATTACTCCCTCCCCACCCTTTCGCTTGATTAGGTCACGTTGCACATCAAACAGATGTGATACGCCTAGAGCCTTGATCTTGTCCTCAATAAGCTGCTTACTTGAGTACTTAATCGATTTCTGAATCTCACGAATACATACAGCGCGAAGATCTTTATCAATGACGCATTCCTCTACCAGCTGCTCACCTACAAAATGTGACTTACCTGATCCACGCCCCCCATGAGCACCCTTATATCGTGCTGTCTTAAACCAAGGTTTTGACCAACGTGGAGTTTTGATTCTAAGCTCCACAGTGGAATCCTTCTAATCTATAAACTCTCGAATAACTTTGATTTCCAAGTCAGCACCATCTTTACCAGTGTGCTCCTGACGAATTGTCCTGCCATCAGTTTCTTGATGTGCAAGCTTTAATAACTTTTGTTTTGCGACTTTGTTCTTCCCAGAGTCATCATACATCTTTTGGATTTCTTTCAAGCGGTAGAACTTGTTCGCAATTGGAATATCGATTAATCCAGCATCGAAATCCTCACGGGTTTTCTCAAATAATTGGACGTATTTCTTGCTCAGGTTTTTCCCACGTCGCTTGGTTGGATCGTACAAAGCCACCTGAGATCGATCGAGAATCAGATCAAACTCTTGCTTCACAAGATCCGCGACTTCTTGAGGGGTGTCACGGCAAGCAAGAGACTGAATTATAAAAATTTTCACAGGCTCTTTAAGTGTTGCCATAAATTCCTCTTTGTGTCGCTACGTGTCGCAAGATAGGCAAAAAAAAGAGCCTTTCGGCTCAGTTAATCACACAGTTTCCGCAACACGCTGCAATGTTTGTCTCCGATACAAATGGAGCATTTTTAGCAATATCCAATAGTCGTTGTACTGAGCTATCGATTCCGTGCTGACGTATTTCACCAAAGAAAACTTCAACATCATGGCCAGCCAAATAATGCTTCGGCAATCCAGTCATATCGCTATAAATGATTTCCCCATCTTCATATCGTTCTACACCAATGTGATATAGCTCGTGTTCAATCAAACGGCAGAATTCACGATCAGAGGTTTGCTCACAAAATGCTGCATCAATCGTGATTAAGTACTGAGGTACAAAGCCAAACCAGTCTCGCATTTGTTGTTCTTGGCGAGCTTTCTTCCATCCACCTTGGTTAAACATCACTTTTTCACATTGACCCAGTACCATGCGCTTTTTAGCCATAGCCGCAGAAGATGCCCATGCAAATGCCAAAAACTCTTCATTGTCGTGAATCAGCTCAGCGATATGATCATGGTCTGGGTTATGTAGTTGGCCACCCATAGTTAGATAATTATCTTTCACCCAGGCCAGTAATTCTTGTGCTGGTGCAAGACGTATAGCGTCTTCTTCCTCAGCCTGATCTATAAGTTCAGTCGGTGGGAATGGTCTGATCTGTTCCATGTGATGCCTTTAATTGTCTTAGCCAGGCCGTTGCACGCCCCATATTGATATCTGCTAATTCAAACCTGTGAAATCGATACCCCATTTCTTCTGCATGGTCATAACGATCAATACTCCAAGCTTTTGTTGCAAGTTTGCCTTTACGACCTCCAGACCATGGACCAGTTGCTATTTCAATTAGCATGCGATGTTCGATGAGGTGTAAGTCAAAACGCCAGTGCTTTGTACTTTTGAAATGAAAGTATTCTTCATACTTCATTTCCATCCGGTCTAATATTTCTTTTAGTCGCTCGAATGCTTCTAAGTATTTTTCACTGGTTTTGGGTAATGGCCTGGAGCGTAGTTTCTTTTTAGGCGGAATCTTTTTAGTTAGGTTTTTATAGGTATCAAGTTCCATATTTCACCCAATAAAAAACCTCCCGGAGGAGGTTAATTTAATTGCATGTAAAATTAAAATAACTTAAATATTTTTCCAGTTTTATCACTGTAGAAATGCATATCAAAGCTAGGCTTAATTATTTCATCATCTATATTTAGATAACGGACGCAATCACCAAAACTATTTGGCTCATCAGATGATTTTTCGCACATAGCTTCTAGTGTATAGACAGCGCCATGTTGATCAACCACGTCCAGCATTACTTTATTTAATGGCGTATTCATAATTAATTATCAATCGCTACAATTTCACTTGCCTGAAATCCGCGTTGTCCTTTAGATTGTGAAAACTGAACCCGTTGCCCTTCAGCTAAGCTTTTAAAACCATTTGACATAATTTGAGAAAAATGTGCAAAAACTTCATTACCATTATCTGCGGCAATAAAACCAAAACCTTTTGCATCATTGAACCACTTCACAGTGCCAGTAGTTAAATTAGACATATATTTTTCCTTATAGATTTTTTGTGATAGAGAAAAATTCGAAATACCCTTAGTTTAAAAATATAAAAAACAAAAAATAAATTAAAAATTTTACTCTATGTGACGTATTGAATAATGTTGACGAATTAAGAGTACAGTTTATAAAGCTTATTCAATTCAGTATAAAAAGACTTACCATCTAAATTCAGTTCAATTTTTTTGCCTGACTCAAGTTCAACTTGCTTTGCAACTTCAACCCAAGTATGGCCATTCATTGTGCTTTGAATTTTGTTTAATGGAATAATGTTTACACGTATAACATCGCCATTGATTGCTGCGGCGGTTGTCCACCCATTTGAAATGTTCATTTAATCACTCATGTAATGAGCTTTTGCAAACAAGAAAGTATTTAAAGATAAAACCAATTGTAAGGTTGGAGATAATTCACTTAAGAAGATATTTAAACTTATGATATTTACAGTAGCTGTGAAATTTAAAAAAGATATAAAAATTAAATTAGTATCTTAAAAATAAAATTTAAGGAAAACCCACGGATAGCTGCAGGCTTCCCTTGATCGGCATGATGCGAATTCATGCTATGCGTTAACTGTTTGAATTTGATGCTTGAACATCAGAATGGAGGGAATACGCAATTCCGTTAACAACTCAAACACTACCGTTCCGCTTACGGATTCGATCAAACAAACTATATCAGATATATTAATATTTACCTAACTTTATTTCAATTTTATTTATATTTGTGATTTATATATTCTCCTTCTGCTAGCTATCCAATATCTAGGTGATAAACATTGCACCACTTCATGCAAATTTCTAAGTCATGTTTTGCTTGTACTTTATCTGTCATGGCTCAATCTTCTTTTTAGATGCTACATAAACACCTTCGTTAAACGCGATCGGCTTACTTTCAACAATGTCTTTCTTAAACCACTTAAAGCACAACCCGTACCCAAATAAGAATGAAACTAAACCCACTACGATATAAGCCATACCAACCACCAAATAAGAAAAGAAAAACCCCTCAACATTAGAATGTGAAGGGCTTTTATGCGCCGTAATACGTTCGGCAAATTATCTAACTTCTTTCAAACAACTTCGACAAACTTTTATCTCATCACCATCAATGGTGTGGTCAATTTCAACCGCACCATGAAAGCCGAATAAGCATTTTAAAAATTGGAGCATGTGAATCTCCTGAATATTGGCGCGCCCAGTAGGATTCGAACCCACATAAGGCGGAATAGAAGTCCGATGCATAATCCTTTCTGCCATAGGCGCATTGGGTGGCGGCATAAAAATTTAAACCACTAAGATTAAATGAAGCCGCCTTAGGTGCCCTGATATTGCTTACACAAAAAACATTTCTCAGGGCATTAAAAAGGGCGTGGCAAATCACCACACCCTTGCCTTGGATATCGATATTAATCAGCTCGGCAACTGATCTACCGCTACTCACAATCACACACACCTAACATGCAAGGCCTGCTTTACTTGCTTTCGTTCTCTTTAAGGTTGGGGCGCCACCCCCTAGTCTAGATTCCCGAAGGAAGTTTACTCGATGGCATGTTCTATGAATTGGCTTTTCACAGGCAACAAAAAAGCCCACCATTTGGCGAGCTTTTAAGTTCTATGTTGTCGATCAATGCAACTACAGCGACAATATCACAAATATAGTAGTTTGCTGCGCGCAACTCAAGTAAAATTAACGATATTTTTATGAAAGAATTCTTCATGTTTTTCTTTAATATTTTAAAAGAGTGGACTTTAAACTTACTTTTAGCCTTATCCTTATTTTGTTTATGTATTATTTTAAATAATAAACTAGATGAAACGATGTATGAAATTTTAAAAAATATTTCATACAGTATTATTGCTAGCATAATTTTTTATTATATTAATGTGATATATACCAATTCAAAGAATGATAAAAAAATTAGGAATTATTTAATTGAAGAATATAAATTAGTCAAATCTATTCAATTAAATTCAATTTATATATGTCTTCCCTATACCCATCAAAGCGTCCTACCACGAAATAATTTAAACAATCCTGAGTTCTTCTCTCATTACTTTATTTCAAATAATAAAGGACTTCCGAATTGGTATAAGTTCATAGTTGACAATATGGATGAAGAAAATAAAAAGCTTGTGATAGATCAAATGATTGATTTTAAAAATCTTCTAACTCAAAACATCCATAGTTTAAGTTTAACTTCAAAATCTAGAATTCATCTTAATAGCTATATTAGGAGTGTTGAGAGGCTTCAATCAGGTAATCATGAAGAATTTTATAGTTTATTACTTTCTTGCGGGTGTGCATTTTCTGTAACTACAGGCAAAGGATATGAATGTGATCCGCAACTTTATTTCCTTAATAGTCTAAATTACACCTTTAAGAAATGGCGATACATTAAATGCTACGCCATCACTACATATATTTGGTTCTGGACCGTTTTTTCTTATTACACATTTATTGCATGACAAATAGCCTCAAGCCTACTATCCAACCAAGTCTCAGCCGCCAATAGAAACTTATCAATATTACGGCGATCCACCTTGGTCTTACTCGCCAATACGGCGATCGGATACCCCTTTAAATAATGAAACTCAATCCATTGGTACAGGTCCGGCCGTGAAAAGCGTAACTGAGTCACCAGATGATCAATAGCAATCAAAGCATTATCATCCAGCATCACCTGAATACCTGACGACTTCTGCCCCTCTTTCAAACGCATCAAACCATATGTAGGTGAGGTATAAGTCAATTCACTTGGATTATAAGAAGCATGTCGTGCCCATTTACCCCACTGCGCCAATTCATTCTGCATCATACGAACTGTTGGTTTTATTTCTGTAACTGCATTCATCCTAAATTCCCTACCATCTTCTCAATCTGCTGAATTGCTAAACCTGACTTCACTTGCTCTGTACTAAACCGTATGACTTGATAACCCAGCATTGCTGCCGCGTTATATTTCTCCATATCACCGATATACCCTTTACCCCTTGTATGCCTACCACCACTCCAAATACCACCTTCAACCTCTATCAAAATCATTCTTCCCTTTAGATGGAAATCAGCTCTCCATTTACGGCTCGGGCGAAACGTAAATTCTTGTTCAAAATCGATTTTTAAAGCCTTTAGTTCTCTTGCCAATTTCGCCTCAAACTCATTCGGTACCTTTTGACTTTTAACCTTAGGTCTTTTGGTACCTCGTTTAGGTTTAGCATCACCGATCATTTGTTTGTATTCAGCAATTGAGTAGCTGGTCACTACTTCACCCCAAATAACTGCTTTGTTTTGTTAGTAGCGGTATAAGCACGTTCTACTTGCTTGCCATTACTCTGCAGATACCCAGCTTCTACAAGTTTCTTAAGATGTAAATTTAATTGGCAACGCCCCCAATCAGTCACGTTTTCCTCAAGCTCTAAAGCAGTCACCTCACCAGTAGAAAATGCGATGTATACAAGTACGTTTTTAATCTCTTCAAATTTTTTAACGTATGACGTATTCATGCTGCACCTCCTACACGCTGATCCGCCCAATTACATTCGACAATCACCAGGCCATCATGCTGAAAACGAGACCATAAACGATCCCCCAAATCCTTTTGCAACTCAGCCATCGTCATGTTCGAAATCAACATCGTTGGCTTTGCTGCGTCATAACGCGCATACAAAACTTTGTGCACAAGCTGCAACCGATTTTCATGACGGTCATGCAAGCCATATTCATCAAGAATTAACAGGTCATATTCGGTGAATCGGTGAATTGCATTTGATTCAGTGTCATCTGCTTTTTTCCAAGCATTCGCAATCTCATTACCCATATCTTCTGAAGTGATGTAACGAGCATATTTGCGTGATTCCAAGATGTTCCGAGCTACAGCGCATGCCAAATGTGTTTTACCTGTACCTGTACGACCCACCATAATCAAATTGCGGTTGACACCCTGCTTGAAGTCCTTTGTGAATGCTGTGCAGTGTTGCTTGGCGTTTTGCTGACCAATGTTTTTTACGATGTAATCTTTGAAACCACTATTCGCATGACGAGCTGGTAACTTAGCCCCCTCAAAATGCTTTTCGCGAACCATGCGATTTACTTCGACCTCGTGATCCCTATGGGCTTTGTTTAAAATCTCTGTAGCGCATTGTTTGCAAATTGCAGTACGACCAACTAAGACTTTTTGAGCTCGGTGTGTTTCACAGTATTCAGAACTCAACTGGATCTGCACATTCAAAATTGAGGCGTTCATAGCAGTCCTCCACAATCGATATCACTTGCAGGTGCATACTGCTGTACTTCACCCCAAGCATCATTTACGTTTCGAGAATTTTGTTTTTCAGTGGTATGGTTTTTCGTTTTCGTTGCTTCACGCTCAGCTTTGGCCAATTGTTTTTCAAATTCCTGAAAAATCCATTGCGCAAACTTGCGAAGTTTTTGGTTATCAGTGAGCTGGTGATTGTTTTCATGGTGAGTATTAAAATTCCCAAGATGGAATTGAAAATCTTCCATGCTTAGGATTTCAGAAACTCGTTGAGAATATTTTGTGGTTCTCAAGGCAATCGCCAGTTGTTCAAGATCTGGTTTCCAATGATCGCTTCCTGAAAAATCTGCTTGCGCGTTTGTGTGTGTATTCTCTTGGTTTATGGTTAATGGTTCTTGGTTCTTGGTTAAGGTTTCTTGTGGGATTCCAGAAATAACCGACTGGGTTTCTTTATCATTCATTTGAAAACCGTTTGGGTTTTCTTTGGCTTGCTTTTTAGGTCTGCCACCATTCCCACCATTCTTGCGATTGGTTTCTGCTTTAGCGTGATACGCTTTTACTTCGCTTTCACAACGGTTATGAACCCAACCGTTTTCGGTTTCCACAAAGAACTCAATAAGAATGTCGCGTACTGCATTCTTTTCATCTTCAGTACGTGCTAGCGCCATGCGAAAAAGCTCACGCTCATTGAGCGGTAAAGGTTTTTCGTTCAGGTAATACGTATCTAAAAGCCAATTGTAGACACCATGTTCGAGCAAACTTAAATGAGCTGTAGCTGAGCGATAGTCACCAATGTTCTTTTTGTAGTAGTGCATTAGGCAGCACTCCGCTCAAGTTTAAGGTTCACACCGAGTTGATCGCATTCATCTTTAAGCTCTGAAAGCATGTCACTCAAACCAAACAGATCTAAACGATTCGCAAGGTTTTGCAGAAATAAGCGTTTTGCTACTTCTATGTCTTCTGTTGAATCGTGCGTTGCACACTCATGGGTTTCACATTCAGCACATTCAAACTCATAGCCGTTATCAACCAGCTCATCTGCTATTTGATTCAATTCAGATTGACTTGCTTTCCAGATAAAGTCTGATACATCGCTAATATCTATGTTCATGACACCTCTCCCATTGCCATTTCCACAGCCGTTAAGCGACGTTTAGCGCCTAATTCAGCTACGTTTGCATGACGCACTAAATGGCTCAGCGCAAAGTTATGATTTCCATCCAGTAACACACCATCACCTTGGACTTTATGTACGGTCATTAGATGGCCTGGTTTGATTGGGTCTGTGAAGACCACAACGTCGCCATTGAGGAATCCATCGTTTGCCATGTCATTGTTTTGTGGTATATTTGGTTTCAGATTCATTTGTGATTCCGTCATATTTTGAATTGGAAGCCTGATGTACGAGATCAGGCTTTTTTATTGCTCGACGCATTTGTTTATTTGAGCTTCTAGCTCGGCCAATATTTCGTGCAGAAAATGGATGACCTTCGACATATCAATCGCTTCACCTCGGGTGATCCGACCATCTGCCATCATTTCTTTGAACTGCGCACATATATCTCCACCACCCATTCCAATACTCAGTACTAGGTCTGTGAGCGCTGTATCTCGACATTCGGGTATGCATGGCAAGTTGATGGCCACTTTTCCGTGTTGAGCATTCAGTCTTTGCAGAATTCGGTAATCCCCTGTCAGCTCCATAAGTTTTGAAGCCTCAAGCAAGGTGATGTGGTGTGTTTCCGTATTGGGATTCACTTTACTGTTCAGTACCGCAGGGCTTTTTATGCCCATTCGTGGCGCTAATGCATTCGCTCCACCTTGGTAGTCGTGAACAGTGTTGTAAGCAGCATCCAATATGTTCATATCGGTTTCCTTTGAACGTGTTTATTGGAGGGCTGTGTTATTACTATTTTTAGTAGAACGAATGAAAGTCCAATTAATGTCTGGGCGCAATTGCTCAGCTTTAACTTTAGATTTAGTTAATTCTTCGATTGGCAAACAACGTTCTTCAGGAATTTTATCGAAATTCCATTTACTTAGAGCCCAAGGTGTTATGCCTAATCCACGGGCTAATGCAGACTTATTGCCAGCAATTTTTATCGCTTTTTCTAAAGCATCTTTTGGAGTTGACATAATGCACTCATTAAAACTACTTAAAGTAGAAGATAATATACTACCTAAAATAGAATTGGTGCAACTAAAAATACGAGGTAAACTTCTACCATTGGTAGAAAATGGAAAGAAATCCAAAGTGCAGACAGCAAAATATCTTGAATTTGCATCAAGACTTAAAGGCCTTATGGATAAGGAAGGATCTCCTATTACAACTGTTAATCAGTTGAAAGATGCTATTGATGTGACGTATGAGATGGCTCGTAGATACACGCTTGGTATTGCAAAGCCACGTGAAGAAAAAATGCAAATTCTTGCTGACAAATTTAATGTTGATATTAGTTATCTAGATCATGGCACTGGTTTAGAACCAAATGTAACAGCCCCTTTTCCAGTTGCAGGTCGATTAGTTCCAGTTATTTCATGGGTGCAAGCTGGCTCATGGACCACTGTAGATTCTGTTCCCGCAGGTACTCAGTTTGAAGAATGGTTACCGCCGAACCCTAAATGCGGAAAGAATGGCTATGGTTTGGAAGTTGTTGGTGAGTCTATGCTCCCCGACTTTAGGCCTGGCGATAAGATTTATGTGAATCCTGACTTTCAAATAACAGATTTAAAAACAGGTGATTTAGTTATTGTTTCTTGCCAAGGCGATAGTGAAGCGACGTTTAAGAAGCTTATTGTTGAAAGCGGGAATATGTATTTGCAGCCTTTAAATCCTGACTGGCCAGAGAAAACCATAGCTTTAGAAGATGGTTGTAAGTTGGTTGGTAAGGTTGTTGGGTTGTATCGGGATGTATAGTTGAATTATGTGTATTTTGAGAAAAATATGAATATCAAACTTAAATCAATAAAATTTGGTGAAAATAAATTCAGAAAATTACAGAAGTTGGAAATTATTTTTTCTGACAGGATTACTGTTATTGGGGGGTTAAATGGCATTGGAAAATCGACAATTTTAGGTCTTATTGCTAATTGTAGTGGGATTAGGTCTTCTCAATATAAGAGTTATTTTAATGCTTTATTTCAAGCCAACTTCCAAGAGCTTTTTCATTTAGATGAAAATGATGATTATAAAGAAAAAATCGAAGATAAATCGTATATCGATATCACTTATTTATTTGATAATATTGAATTTACTAAAAGATGTAGCGTTTCACGACATTCTGATAAAAACTCTGAAGGAGATTTAATTACTCGTTTAAAAGTTGTTCCTCGCACTCTTGATAAGCAATTGGGATCACAATTTGAAATTGGTGAATCAGCAAAAGTTCCTCTGCCAACCCTCTACCTTGGAATGAGTCGAATGACTCCAATTGGAGAGTACGAAAAAGATCGTATACGACTTACCAAAGTTAGAAATATAGAAGAAGTAGATAAAATCTATATTCAGCAATTATTTAAAGATGTTATTACTTTTGATGTATCTTCTTCAGAAGATCCTATTATTGATCACGACTTTAAAGGCTCAAAGAAAAGATCAAAACTCCCATCTTTGAAACATAATACTTTTTCAATTTCCTTGGGCCAAGATTCTCTTAGTGGTATCTTTACCGCTTTAGCATCATTTAAAAAATTAAAGCGTGAAATGGATGTATATCCTGGTGGGCTATTAATCATTGATGAAATTGATGCAGGATTACATCACATTGCACAAATAAGATTAATGCATTTATTAAAAAAAGAAGCTAGAAGGTTGAACTTGCAAATTGTTTTTACAACCCATTCTCTAACTATTTTCAAACATATTTTAACCCTACCAGAATCTCAAATAGAAAAAGGGAGCGTAGAAGACACTGTTGTGTACCTTCATAATACACCAGCCCCCAAAATATTGGTGAATCCAAACTATTTAAGAATAAAAAATAATCAATTATCGCAAAGTAAAGATCCTGACATTGCATCTTCAGAGGCGCCAATGGTAAAAATATACCTAGAAGATGATGAAGGAAAATTTTTCCTAGAGAAGATATTTTCGTTTAAGAATATTAATGATTTCAAAGCACTTTATGGTGCGGAACTGAATTTGATTTCTTTAAAAGTGGGTTGTTCTAGCCTAATGAATCTATTTAAAGCAGATAAATATTTTAGCACTGTGGTGATAGTGCCTGATAATGATATTTTATCTGAAGAGAACAATAGAAAGACTATTAGTCAGCATAAGCAATTTTGCCCACTACCCTCAGATAAATCTTTCAATGAAAACACTCCATCTACAGATAGAAATCCAGAGAAAATAATTTATGATTTCATTAATAACAAAATCATAAATTATGATAGTGAGGATCCATTCTGGGAACACATTCTCGATATCAATGATGGAGCATATGATTTTGATTATATTCAAAATACAATACTTCCTATTCCTGATCGCAAACACGATAATTCACAACTTCCAAAAATCAGAGATAAGATGAAGTATTGGTTTAATGTACACAAAAGCTTTATCGAAAATGCTAAGATAATTGAAAGTTGGTGTTTGGAAAATACTGATCAGGTCGATAATTTTTGCAGGGATCTCCAAATGAGTATTGCATTTGTATGCCAAGAAAATTCCACATTAACAAACTAAGTTGTTGCGCTGAAGGTGAATATTTTTGTTGAAAAGATTTAATACTCCTCTACGCTACCCTGGTGGAAAAGGTAAATTTGCGCCCTTTGTTAAAGATCTGATGGAAGCAAACAACCTTTCAGGTGATTATCTCGAACCATATGCGGGAGGAGCTGGTGTTGCTCTAGATTTATTATTTAATGGGTACTGTAAAAACATTCACATCAATGATTTTGATGTAGCTATTTATAATTTCTGGAAAAGCATTACAGAAGATACTGAAGGTTTTTTAAAGAAGGTTATTGATACCGATGTAACCATAGAGGAATGGTTTAAGCAAAAAGAAGTCTTGGCTAATCCTGAAATTCATTCAACTCTTGAACATGGTTTTTCTACATTCTTCCTTAATAGAACTAATCGTTCTGGAATTTTAAAAGGTGGTGTCATTGGTGGAAAGACTCAGTCTGGTGAGTATAAGCTTGATGCTCGTTTTAATAAAGTTGATCTTGTTAAACGAATTGAAATGATTGGCCAGTTTGCTAAACATATTAATGTCTACAATAAGGATGCAGTTGAGCTACTAAATGAAGTCGACAGCTTGCTCCCCCCAGACTCTCTTATCTATCTAGACCCTCCCTATTATGTCAAAGGTCAAGGTTTATATAGAAATTTCTATATGCATGAAGATCATGTTCAAATACGAAAGGCGCTGGATTCAGTGAAAACAAACTGGATAGTTTCTTACGATAACTGTCAAGAAATTAAAGATATTTATACTGGATATGCGCAAGATGATTATGTTTTGAATTATAGTGCATATCATAAAATGAAAGGCTCAGAAGTCATGATCTATGGCCCTTCCATCAAGTCAGTTGATATTCCCACTCAACAACTAAACCTCAATATTGCGTAAAAAACTTCAAACAACCCACCCCATGGTGGGTTTTCTTTTATCACGAGCCCTACTAGACTAGCCACAACTTAGAAAAATTTGAACCTATGGAAACCATCTCATTTTTATGTTTAATCACTTTTGGAATATTTGGCTGCTATGAGCCTGAGCAGATAGATCCAGAGCGTGAACAATTGCTACTGGATTATAAAGAACTTGATTCAAAGTTTATGTGGTATCAAGCTCAATTGGTGGGTCCCGCAACAGAAAATGAGCTTCGTAAGCAAATTATTTGTAGTGACTTCCCTACTGCATATGAACAAGAATATAAACCATTGATGATCAAACTTGAAGGTACTTATGAAACAGACCATTCTAAAGATCTAATGAATGCTTTCGACTCATACAAATCGAAATATAATATTCAATGTAACTAAGGTTTAGAAGTTAACGTATGTTGGGCATTTCCGGCATCAGTTTTTTCTATCTTAGGATAAAGATCGCGTTCTGCAGCGTCTAGTCTTGCTTTGGCATCAGCGATAACTTTTGCATAATACGCATCAGATGATCTTGCTTTAACTGCATCACAATTTATTTTTTTCTGGCAATTGTCGTATTCTTGTTTGGCTATACTTGCTCTTTTCATAACATCATCATAATGCTTAACAGCCTCATACCATCTAACTTGCACATTTTCATCAAAAGTTGATTGGTCAGCATTCGCATGACACATCATCACTGTTGCACAGCCAATCATGATTAAAGAGTAGAATTTGAACATCTAAATACTCATTTTTTTATTAGGGGTAGTGAGAGCTTAGCATAGCTTCATCTCACCCACCTCGTGTGGTGGGTTTTTTCGTTATATGCCCTTAAACAGCTTCAACAATTGGATAATATTCCACTTCAAAAAACCATACGGAGCTTACATTTTTAGAGATTGAGCCGCCAATATCAAGCCCCTTATCTGCAATCTCTGCGGCTATTTTTCCACCACCTGTAAAAGTTTCCTTAAATTGCAAAGTAACTTGATGCTTTATTAAGTGCCCCTCTAGGCGATCTTGAGCCATTGTACGCAAATCTGTATCAATTAACGTCCAAGACTGGAGATGTTCTGGTATATATGGAGCTGATCTTGGCTCACCAAACTCACTATAAACTTCTTTTATAACCGCACCATCTTTTTCAAAAGACGCATTGATGCCAATATTTGCACAAACTGCTTGAGGTATAGTGGTACCAACACTTAATTGCCCTTTGCTATCAAAAAATTTTGCATCCTTTAAAACAATGCTTTTTGCTCCCAATGCACTTGCTAATCTTCTAAAAGAAGCTTCCTTTTCTTTCGCCAATACAGCTTCGTAATTACACGGACGTATATATAAATTATCTAATAAGGGGTGCTTTAAATAAAAACTACCGTTAGTTGGCTTGTCTCCAATTTCAAATTTCATTCCTTCTGTATTGTTTGGTGAAATACATGCCAATTCAGATGAAAGATTCAACTCTTTTTTTATTTGCTGCAAAATTTGTTCTTTTAACAAAGGTAAAGCTTTAGCTTGCTTTTTTTCCTTCTCCCTTTCTTTTCGGTTAAATACAGCTAGAGCGGTATTAATTGTTGCGGCAAACGGGTTGTATGAAAATATTTTACTTACTATTTCAGCGATATCTAATGCCAATTGCTTGTCAAATTTTATTTTAGACCCCTTAGCGATTTCTAATAATTTTTCATCATCAGCAATAAGAATTAATTCAGCCTTGTTAGACATAAGCCCCTCTAAATTTAATTAAATATATGAAGTTTATTGTCTTTTTAATTTATCAAATTAATTAATTATATGCAGCATACTTAATTTTTATTTTTCCTACTACAAACAAAAAACAATTTAAAGTAGAAAATAATTCTACTATGTATTGACTTTATTTCTACTTAAAGTAGTATTTATTTCACCAGACAACAAAAAAGCGCCGAAGTTTGAGACCCGAGGCGCTTTTACAGAAAACTGCGAGATAAGTATGAACAAAACCTTAACCCCTTTCAATAGCCTCAAGGTAACACTTGTCGCTGCAACCGTAACAATCGGTGCAATAGCATTCGCTTATAAGCCACAAGCTCTCAACACTCAGGTGCTTCACAAAAGCATCCCTGAAGTTACTACCGTTGCTGCAATGGAACTCACTTCCAAAACTTCAGGTAATGCAGTTATCCGTTTAGACAACTTCACCCTAGACGTAAGCTTTGACTTTGAACCATTTGAAGACAGCTACGGCTTACCCGGTAGTGAATTTGATACGGCTGAAATTACCCAGCTATCTGTAGATCACATCACCGATGAATACGGCAATCCATTCCCCGACTTCACAGATTACAACGACCACCGCAACATCAATGAAATGTTGGTGCAGCACATGATTAAAAACCGTTTGTTGGGAGAAGTGTGATGACTATTAATATTATTCCAGCAGACCAAGCACTGAATGTCAGTGCCATCATCACTTACATCTATGCAGATCCAGGCCTCGGCAAATCCTCTTTAGGCTTTACTGCTGATAAAGCTGTTTCCTTTGACTTTGACCGTGGTGCACATCGTACCGGTGAACTTCGTCGTGGTGCAGTAATTCCAGTTCAACAATGGGCTGACGTTGCAGGTCTTACAACTCAAGACTTAGCACCTTACAACACTGTCGTTATTGATACAGTAGGCGCGATGCTTGAATGCATTAAAACCCACCTACTACTTCATCCTAACAACCGGCAGAAAGATGGCGCTTTAAAACTTAAAGCCCAAGGTTTGGCCAATCAAACATTCAAGCAATACGTGAATACCCTAATCAGCATGGGTAAGGATGTTGTTTTTATTGCTCACGCCTCTGAGGACCAAAATAATGATCAGATCATCTACCGTCCTGACTTAGGCGGTAAGAATAGAAATGAGCTGTACCGTATTGCAGATATGATGGGCTACATGACTACTGTCACTACTGGCGAAGGTAAGAATGCTCGTGTCATCAACTTCAAACCATCTCCAACTCATCATGCAAAAAACTCAGGTGCTCTTGGTGGAGAAACTGGTGAAGTTTGGGTACCTGACTTAAAAACAGAACCGATGTTTTTAGCACAATTAATTTCAGCAGCTAAGGCACACATCAATACATTAACCCCTGCGCAATTGGCTTCAGCAAAAGCACTTGAAGACTTGGAAAACTGGAAACAAAGCTGTGATGAAGCGCTATATGCCAGTGACCTAAACCAGTTAACTGAGTCCCTTGATAAGAGTCATATGTATTACCAAAACATGCGCCAAGCCATGCTACTCAAAGCCAAAGAACTAAATTGTACCTTTGATAAGCATAAAGAAACGTGGATGAGTCCACCTGAATTTAATGGCATATCAGATGCGCAACGTGATGATCTATTGGCCTTCATCGATGAGCGTGGATTAGATACAAAAACTGTATGCGAGCATCTAGGTATAGATTCGCTGATGCAGATCGATGTATCGAAAATTCAAGAAGTAAAACAGGAATTAGATCAAATTGCTAAAGCGGGAGTAAATTCATGATTATCTTAAACGGACAAGAAGCATTTGCTGCCATGGCTGCAGGTCAAAACATTGAATGTCGCCATACTGGATCTGATTTAGATTTTGATAGCATTCGTAATTTCCCTGCGACTGTTTTCTTTGACCCTGATCATGAATTCCGTATTGCTGTCGTATATATGACCATTGGCACCATTCAAGTTCCAGAAGCCATATCTGAAGCACCAGCAAAAGGTACACCATGTTTTGCCCCATCACTTTTAACAGCTGAATTGAGTAAAGCATTCAAATGGAAAAACTCTGAATCTGACTTGGAATTACTCACTCGTGGCTTAGTTCATCTATATGAAGATAATGCGGTAGTTCACGCTCAGGCATTGATTTCAGTGAGTGGTGGGTCTTTAAATAAAGAAGAACCTGTCTGTGATACATCATTGCCTTGGGTAAATGAACCAGCTAAAGAAGCTAAAAATAGCCAAATTCAAACATCAAATGATGTTAAAGAAAAAGCATCTGAGCAATCTGCAGTTGAAGAGATTGAAACAGATCCAGTGAAACTGGTTGAAAAGTTCACTATGCAAATTAATGCATGCACCACCAACGAAGCAGTCTTGGCATTACGTCCGGTGTTCATGGCAAATGGTCATTTAGAACGTGAACACACTCAGCACCTATGTAAGTTAACTGAGGACAAGCTGCTTGAACTAGATCCTGAGCAATATACACCTAAGCCAGAACATACGACTGACAACTTAAGTGTAGAAGAACTCAAAAGTTTACAGGTTGAGGCCGAAAAGTTAGTAGCAGATAAAAAGTTAGCTAGCGAATCAACAGATGATGAATATCAAAATGTTTTGAAAGATTTAATAACCAGTGCAACAAATGCTCAAACACCTAAAGAAGCCACTGCCCTTACCGGTTATACACGCAACTGGACTGAAGCACAGCGCAAACCATTATTGGATGCTATTCATAAGCGCCTACTTGAGCTTGCACCTGCAGAAGCTGAAATTAAGACTCCACCTTCACTGATGGTTCAGATTCAGAATGCACCAGACTTAACGACATTAGATGCTTTGGAAATTGATGTTTCTGCACGTAGTCCTGAAATTCAACCTAAGTTAATGGACTACGTTAAAAAGCGCCGCTTCGAGCTTGAAAATCAAGCAAGTCAGGTGAGCTCATGATTTGTCCTAAATCATTAGTCCCGGCCTTCACAATGTTTTTAGCAAGTGATGGATATCAATGCGTAATTAATAAAATTGTTGGTGAAGCTGTTTTCACTAAAGCAAATAAACCTAGTTTGAAGATTGATAATGCGGGAAACATGAATGGTGCTGCTCAAAAGCGTTATGAGCTTTTTCTTAAATTATGGCTAAAGAATGGCAAAGAATTTATTCTTCGCCTTCAAGCCCAGGCCCTTATTTTAAAGGTGGCGTGATGGATCCCAACGGCGAAGATACAGATATAGGACATGAATGTATTTCTGAGGATTTTCTTGAATCAGTGAAACAAATTTTAAAGGAGGTGTCTTGATGGGATTATATATTTCAACGCCTGATTTGTTGAAGCGCTACGGTATTACCAAAGGCACTTTGATCAATTGGCGTGATAAACAGGATTTTCCAGAACCATTGATCAAAGCACATGGGCGCTCATGTAGTCGCTATGGCATCAAGGCTGTAGATGCTTGGGAAAGAAGTAAAGGGTTGCTTGAGTCATTAGAAATACAGCCTTTAATATCGAAACGCTCGTGATTGTTCAATATGGTGCAGAGTTTATGGAACCACTTCTCATAAGCCTGCGCCTGTTCATCCATGTATTCATGTAAATCATAGGTTCCCCATACAGCAGGTAACCCATGACCCAGCATAATTTCACAAATATGCGGTGGCGCTAATTCGGATATATGTGTTCTCATCGTCCTGCGCAAATCATGCATAGTCCAATGCTGCATCTCTACATCAAATCGCTTACGCACATTGTCATTCACATATGGTGGAATTGTTGTTTGAAAGCTTTTTGAAAGCTTCGTATATGCTTTACCTTTTAAGTTTGGAAAAGCATATTCACAGCTATCAGGCGACAGTGAAAAAACATACTTAATGAATGGCACAATTTGTGGAATGAGGGGTCGGATAATCGGCTTGTGGGTACGGTCCCCCATCTTGTGATTCTCTGGTGGTACGTGCCAAATCATTTCCTGAAAATCAAAGTCAGATTTCTTGGCCAGCCTCAATTCTGATACACGGCAGCCAAAGAACAGTAGCATAATAATAATGGCTTTGTTTTTTGGTGATATGGCATTGGATCTCAGAGAAGCATGCACCACCCAGAATATTTCCTGTTCTGAAAGATAACGCGAACGCTTCACTTTCTTTACGTTTAAATCAGCTGCTTTAAGATGCTGAATAGGCTGATTCATTAATTTCCCGTGTACACACCCCCAGCGCATAATCATTTTGAGATTACCAAGTATTTTCACTGCTACCGTTTTAGCACCATCTGTAATTTCAAATAATAGCGATGACCATTCTTGTAGGGTGACATCGTTACAAATTCTACGACCTATACGTGGATAAACGTGAATTTCAAATGCCCTTAAATCATATTCTTTTGAGACTTTATTTACGGCAATTGTATTAAACCAGAGGTCACATATTTCTTTGACGGTCAGCTGCTTCAGATAGTCGCTTTCCCCTTTTAGCTTAAGTTGCATTGGGTCCTTGCCTTGATCTAGCTCAATTTTATATTTATGAACCTGAGCACGAGCATCTTTTAGACCTAATAATGGGTATGTACCTAGATCTAGTCTTTTGGCTTGACCACCAAAACGATAGCGATATTGAAAAACGACTTTTCCCTTTGGGGATATTCTGACTGACAAACCATCTCTATCTGTTACAACTTCGACTTTTTCTCGCGGTTTCCCATTATTTGATTTTAGCCAACTATCACTTAAAGACATTTAAATTTTCCAGTCCAAATACTTTATACTCTGTACATATTCAAGCAGAGCAAAAATATGTACACACATATGTACATATTTTTTCTTGAAAGGTAAATAACTTTGTTAAACTTTGAAATTATTTGATCATCGTTAATAAACGCGAAAGTTGAGCAATTTCATTGAATCTAAAGCTTTTCTATATGCTTTGTTAAACTTTGAAAATCTTTGGAGAATCTTGAATGCAAAAACCGACTATAATTTTCGATATGGACGGTACTTTACTCGATCTTGCTTATGATGATTTCATTTGGAATGAGCTTCTGCCAATTCGCTATGCTGAACAGCATCAGTGCTCACTCGAACAAAGCAAGCAAACGCTATTTAGTTTTTATCAACAGCATAATCATACCCTAAAATGGTACTCATCTCGCTTTTGGACGTCACAAGTTGGCGTTGATGTTTTGGCAATGCAAATAGAACAAAAAGCCAAAGTGGCTAAACGCGAAGGCTGCATTAAGCTGCTTACCTATCTAAAAGAAAATGGCTATCCTATTTGGCTTGCGACCAATGCCGACTTTGCAGGCTTACAATTCAAACTCGAAGAAACCGGTCTTCGTGATTATTTTGATGTTATCGTCAGTTCAGAAACGCTCGGTCATGCCAAAGAATTTATTGAGTTTTGGCAAATATTAGCAAGCAAACATCCCTTCGATGCAAAAAACTGTTACTTCATTGATGACACAGAAAAAGTGCTTAATGGTGCAAAACTTTTTGGGATTGAACAGCTCTATTCGATTCAGCAGCCTTCATCTGCCAAAGCGCCTCGCGAGACTTGCAATTACCCAATGCTGTCCGCATTAACAGATTTAATCCCTATTTTAGAAGCTCAAATGATTGAGCAAGCCGAGGAACAGAAAAAATATGCGTAAATCAAATCTAGCCGAAGATGCGGTTGGTATGCGTATAGACAAATGGTTGTGGGCTGCACGTTTTTTTAAAACACGCTCTATTGCCAAAAATGCGATTGAAGGCGGTAAAGTTCATCATAATGGCGAACGCGTTAAAGTCTCTCGTGAAGTTCGTGTAGGCATGGAATTAACCATTGCTCAAGGCCTTGAGAAAAAAACCGTGGTGGTAAAAGCACTGTCGGATGTTCGTGGGCCTGCCCCAACCGCTCAGCTGCTTTATGATGAAACTGAGGTCAGTATTGCAAAACGGGAATTGCTCGCATCACAAAGAAAGTTGCATAATCTAGCTCGGCCAGATCATCGACCAAGTAAAAAAGATCGTCGAGATATTGGTAAATTTAAAAGAGAAAATGATCAACAGTTTGACCAGCAATGGTCTTATAATGATGATTAAGTTAAAGCGTCACAACATGTCGCACCTGTTGTGATTTTCATAGAACAAAAGGATGATTTCTGTCACTATACCCTCGTGGAACAGATTTAAACTGAATACATCCACTTGAGTATATTGTTTCGTGACATCGTATTGAGGTTGTAAGATGGATGATAATAAAAGCAAGGCGTTAAATGCGGCCTTAAGCCAAATTGAAAAGCAGTTTGGTAAAAACACCGTTATGCGTCTTGGTGATAATACTGTACAGGCGGTTGAGGCTGTTTCTACGGGTTCTTTAACACTAGATATCGCACTAGGTATTGGTGGTTTACCTAAAGGTCGTATCGTAGAAATCTACGGTCCTGAATCTTCTGGTAAAACGACTATGACATTACAAGCCATTGCCCAATGTCAAAAAACTGGCGGTACTTGTGCATTCATCGATGCTGAACATGCATTAGACCCTCAATACGCACGTAAACTTGGCGTAGATATTGATAACTTACTTGTTTCACAGCCAGACAATGGTGAACAAGCACTTGAAATTGCAGACATGCTGGTACGTTCAGGTGCCATTGACCTGATCGTTGTCGACTCTGTAGCTGCACTGACCCCTCGCGCCGAAATTGAAGGCGAAATGGGTGACTCACACATGGGCTTACAAGCTCGCCTGATGAGCCAAGCACTGCGTAAAATTACCGGTAATGCGAAACGTTCGAACTGTATGGTGATCTTCATTAACCAAATCCGTATGAAGATTGGTGTAATGTTTGGTAGCCCAGAAACCACAACTGGTGGTAATGCACTTAAATTCTATGCATCTGTACGTTTAGATATCCGCCGTATTGGTCAAGTGAAAGAAGGCGACGAAATCATTGGTTCAGAAACCAAAGTGAAAGTTGTGAAAAACAAAATGGCTCCTCCATTCCGTGAAGCGATTTTCCAAATTCTTTATGGTAAAGGCGTGAACCATTTAGGTGAGCTTGTTGACCTCGCAGTACAACAAGAAATTGTTCAAAAAGCAGGTGCTTGGTATTCATACCAAGGTGACAAGATTGGGCAAGGTAAAAACAATACCATTCGCCACTTAGAAGAACACCCTGAACTTGTGCAAACTATCGAAAAACTGATTCGTGAACAACTTCTGACTACGGGTACAGCACCTGTAGAAGACAAAGACGAAGAAGAACCAGACTTTTTAGATGCTTAATTACAGCATACTTTAATAGTAGACGAAACGCCCTACGGGGCGTTTTGTTTTGCACTCAAAATTTGTATTAAAATGACCCCATGACTAAAGACCATTTTCCACTCTTGCTCGACTACGAAGCACTAAAACAACAGTTCGCAGAAGCTGAAGAACCTACCTGCGCAAATCATACTGCACAAACTGACATTTCACATGACAATACTTCGGTGACCGATCACTCTGCGTTGCATTTTGATGCCAATGGTAAAGATGTTCATGCTGAAAAAAAACCAGGACTGCGCGGCTCTCGTTTACGCTCCTACGCCTTTGCAGTACTCACACGTAAAGAATACTCAAAAGCGGATTTAATTGAAAAATTAGCACTGTATGCGGATAGTCGTGAAGAAGTCATACACTTGGTGGAAGAACTCGCACGTGAGAACTATCAAAGCGATCAACGTGTAGCAGAAATGCTGTTGTCGAGTCAAAAGCGTAAAGGTAAAGGTCCCAACCGTATAAAGCTCGCTTTAAAAAATAAAAAAGTAGACAGTGAATTAATTCAGGATGAATTAAAAGAAACAGATTGGGTCGCCGAAGCCTACCAGCTCAAGATCAAAAAATTTGGCAAAGCTGTTGAACGTGATCCAAAACAAAAAGCCAAACAAATACGTTTTTTACAATATCGAGGATTCGATCTCGATACGATTTTTAAAGTGATTGCACGTAAAGAATTTGAAGACGAATAATAAAGATATAGATCTAAATGATGAATTAATAAAGATATAGATCTAAATGATGAATTAATAAAATTAAAATAAAGAAGAATCTAGGATTGAAAAAATGAGAGGACGTTTAATTTATTATTATTGAAAGTGGTGGCAACCCTACCAGCAAGACTTCGGCACATCATATTTCTACTACCGTTGCTACCTTCCGGTCCTGGCGGGGTTTGTAGAGTACAATTGCGAAGTAACCGGCAGGGCTACCATTGCAAGAACAGAGTATAGAGATTTTTAATAAACATGCAAGCCTAAAACCAAGAATTCCTGAGTAGAAAACACTGTTTGATTATTTATAAATCAATATGATGGTCGATGATGTAGAAAACGTGAAACATCATCACTATATTTTTACTTTAATACACAACAAGATTGTAAAAGCTTATTGCAATTCAGAACTTTGGCGTTTTTAATGTGCTTATCGTTTTATCTAAAGCAGTCTGTAATAAAACTATTCAATACGGACATGCTTGCAACTACATGGAATTTTTATGATGTTTAAACAGCATGTATTGTGTGCCCTTACATTGACTTGCTCAGGTACGCTATTTGCCAATATTCCAATTGAATCTCGCGGTTTGAGTGGCGCAGATAATGGCACTGTGTATACAGCAAATAATACAGCCATTCAAACAGGTGCTGGCTCTACACCTACGCCAACCAATTTAAATTGGCAGCTCATGCAGAAGAACCAACAGCTCGAAAATGAATTGCGTAGCTTACGCGGTAAAATGGAAGAGCAAGACAATATTATCGAACAATTAAAAAGTGAACTTACAAACCGCTATGCAGATTTAGATCAACGTTTAGAGCTACTCCAACAAAAAGTAGATCCGAGTGAAGACACAGAGGCTGCGGAGGATAACCAACAAGGTACTGCACCCAGTAGCAGCTAATATAGCCCCTACACCAGCTAAACAACCTACGACCCAAGCAACATTAAGCTCATCTGCAAAACAACCTGTAAATGCAGGTGGTGACTCACTTGAGCTTGAGAAAGCAGCTTATACCGTTGCTTTAGATGCATATAAACAAGGTGGTGCGAAAAAAGCCATTGCACCAATGAAAAACTTTATTAAGAATAATCCTAATAGCGTCTACATTAGCAATGCATATTTTTGGTTAGCTGAGTTCAACCTTGCTGTTGAACCGACCAACTACGCAGAAGCGAAAAAGAACTATAGTATCGTGGTAGATCAATACCCTGAGTCGACCCGCGCGCCTAGAGCGTTATATCAACTGTATAGCATTGCAAAAGACGTCGATCGAAATAGCAGTTTAGCAACGCAGCTCAAAACCAAGCTTACCAAAAAATATCCAAAATCTGAAGAAGCAGGCTTTGTTAAAAAATAGTCCTATTTTTAACGCAAAAAAAAGACACCTTATAAGGTGTCTTTTTTTATTCGCAGCATTTAGCGTACGATACCGCGCTTAGACTGCTCAAGTGAGTCAATCAACAATTGCGCTTCTGCCACTTCAGGCAAAATTTCAGTACGAATACGCTCAATCGCTTCATTCGTCGTTAAACCATCTTTATAGATCAATTTAAAGGATTCACGTAAACCTTGAATCACATTTTTAGACCAACCTTTACGACGCATGCCTTCAATGTTCATGGCAAAAGCATGGGCTGGATTACCAGATACCATGACATAAGCAGGTACATCTTTCAAAATAAGCGATGCACCACCGATCATACTGTATGAATCGATTTTACAGAATTGGTGAATACCAGAATTACCACCTACGATGACATAATCACCGATATGGACATGGCCTGCAACGCCGACGTTATTAGCAAAGATATTGTGATCACCTACCACACAGTCATGTGCAATATGTGTATTTACCATCAATAAATTATGACTTCCAACTTTAGTTAGACCCTGATCTTGAACAGTACCACGGTGTAAACTACAGTGTTCACGAATCGAGTTATGATCCCCGATTTCTAACCACGTTTCTTCACCAGCATATTTCAAGTCTTGGCAAACTTCACCAACACTGGCAAATTGAAAAATTTCGTTATGTTGACCAATACGGGTATAACCACCCACCACAACATGTGAATGCAGTTTAGTACCCGCTCCAATTGTGACATTAGGACCAATAATACAATATGGTCCAATTTGCACATCCGGAGCAATTACTGCTGATGAGTCAATAATGGCGGTAGGATGAATTAATTCGTTATTGCTCATGCTGTCTCTGTTTTCTGATGCGAAACCATAATTTCCGCGGTTGCTGCGACTACGCCATCTACAGTGGCAACACAATTATATTTGTAAATGCCACGCTTTTGCATCACTAATTCTGATTTTAATACAAGTTGATCGCCTGCAACGACTTGTTTTTTAAATCGGACCTTTTCTGCACCAGCAAATAAGAACAACGAACCCGCTGAAGGTTTCTCATTATTCATGATGAAACCTAAAATACCCGATACTTGCGCCAATGCTTCAACAATCAGCACGCCCGGCATAATTGGGTATCCTGGGAAATGACCTTGTAAGAATTCTTCGTTAATCGTTACATTTTTATAGCCTACAATCCCGTTGTCAGTCACTTCAACAACACGATCAACCAATAAAAACGGATAACGATGTGGCAAATATTCACGAATAGTCTGAATAGTCATTGGTAATTCAGGTTTTGTGAAAGCTGGGGTATTCGACTCTGTCATCATAATTATTTACGCAATTTAAATGTTGATTCAAGGGACTCAATTTGAGACTGCATATGATCAAGTCGTTTGACCAATTGGGTCAATGGCACATCTGCTAATTGTTTAAAACGGATTGCTGCCTTTTTCCAAGAACCACTTTCAAGCATTGGCGTGCCTGAAGAATAACTTCCAGCAACGGAAATACTTTTTGTGACCATTGACATACCGGTAATTGTCACATTATCTGCAATATTAATGTGACCTACGATACCAACAGCCCCTGCTAGCACACAATTTTTGCCAATAGTTGTACTACCAGCAATGCCACATTTCGCAGCCATTGCTGTATTTGCACCAACTTTGACGTTATGCGCGATTTGCACAAGGTTATCAATAATGACACCATCTTCCAAAATTGTGTCATCTAAAGCACCACGGTCGATACTACAATTTGAGCCAATACGCACATCATTCCCGATGCGTACAGAACCTAATTGAGCAATACGATGCCATTTCCCTTGATAAGGTGCAAAACCAAACCCTTCACCACCGATCACCGTATTTGCATGGATACGTACGCGATCACCTAACTTGGCTTCACCAGTAATTGTCACATGCGAATCGATAAAACAATCTTTACCAATTTCAACGCCATGATCAATCTTCACTTGTGATTCAATGCGCGTCCCTTCACCCACCACACTATTCGCACCAATTACCACATAATGCCCAATATAAGCAGTATCAGAAATGATTGCGGAAGGATGAATTTGGGCAGTACTTTCAATACCTGTTTCTACAGATTTCTTTTCAAAAACATGCGTCAGAATAGCGAAAGCCAGATACGGATTGGGTACAACAATGAAGTTTTGCTGTGAAGGGATTTGTGACTGCATGTCTGCAGTCACAATCAGCGCACCAGCCTGAGACTGTTGAGCTTCATTCAGATATTTATCTGCGCTTAAAAATGCAAGCTGATGCGGTTGAGCACTCTCTAGACTTGCCATTCCACTGAATTGCAAGTCTAGCTGACCAATACATTGACCTTGAACAAGTTGAGCAAGCTTTTCTAAACTGAATTTTTGAGAATTCATTGATTATTTAATTGCATTAACCTTTTGAATCATTTTATCAGTTAAATCAAACTTAGGGTCATACGCAAGTGCTGAATTTTTATTCAAAACAACATCTAACTTATTTTCTGTGCGCAATTGTTCTGCAACTTGCTTGATTCGAGTATCCATCGTGCGATTTAAGGACTGGATATTACCTTGAACCGAAGCTTGAACTTTTTGCTGTAAATCAGTCAGCTCTTTGAGTTTAGTTTGATACTGTTGACCCATTTGCTGCTTTTGCGCAGCAGTCAACTTATCACCACCTTGCTGAGCTTTTTGTTGCATTGCTTCCAGCTCTTTAGCAAGTGATTCAATTTTAGTGGTTTGTGGTTTCAATTGCTGTTGAATTTGAGCATTTTGTTGTTTTATATAAGTGCTTTGATCCACCACCTTTTCTAAATCAACCACACCGTAACCTGCTGCATGTACCACAGCAGAACATGACATACCCAATACCGCCAAACCAGCAAATAATTTATTCATCTTATCAACCTGTAATTTTGTTATTCCCAGAAGGGTCGTACTTAGAACGTACGACCAATCTCGAATTGGATTTCTTTTGTTTCATCGCCAGCTTTGTCATTTAGTGGGAATGCATAACTCAGTGAAATTGGACCAATCATCGTGATCCAAGTAAAACCTGCACCAACGCTATAACGCATGTTATTCATATCAAAACCGTAGTTATCTTTACAGTATTGACGGTCTTCACTAGATTTAGGAACGTCACATTGGGTGTCAAATACTTGTGCGCCTTCAGCAAACAATACTGGACGAACTTGACGCGCCCAATCGCCTTTAAATGGCACAGGTAAAGCCAATTCAGTACCAAATTGAATTAAAGCATTACCACCGACTTCTTCTGGATCGTAGTCAACCTGATTTTGCGCATCATAATACACACCAGGATATTTCGGCCCTAGAGTACTGTTGTCATAGCCACGTACCGAACCAAAACCACCTGCATAGAAATTTTTGTAGAACGGTAAATCATTACCATAGCCTAACTTACCGTAACCACGTAACACAAAGTCTTTACCGAGTGGGAAATAAGCTTGTGCGTCGTAAGTGATTTTTTGGTATTCAACATCACTGCCCGGTAATGCAATTTCGGCATTGACGCGGTGTGACATACCCGATGTAGGGAATACCGGGCGATTCAAGGTATTGTATGACCAACCCAAGTTAAGGTTATAAGTTAAGAAATCACCTTTAAACGCACTATCGTATGATTCTTCAGGTACTGCGCAAGTGTTGTGAGTAACAATTTTATTACCTTCACTATCTAGTACAAAATCTCCATTCGCATCAGTTTTGTATACAGGCACAGTTAATTGTGAGTTACCAGACGCATCAGTAGGACAGAATGATGTGGTATCCGTCGCCTTCCCACCATTTGCTAGTAAATAATCACGCACATAAGTAGAAACATATGGGCCTGTAGTTACTTCGGTATTATCAATATTCAAGCCCATACTGATACTTTGGTTTTCATCGATCGGATAACCAAAGTTGATACCACCACCAAAACTGTCAGTGACGTAGTTGTTAACGTTATAGTCGTCATCTAACTTGGTTTTACGGTAGTACATATTATAACCACGACGTACACCATCAATAGTGAAATACGGGTCAGTTACACTGAGGTTGTAGTAATCTTGAGTCTCAGAACGTGACAAATCGATAGAAACTGCATTACCTGTACCCAAGAAGTTGGTTTGACTCAAACCTGCTTGGAAAGTTACACCGCCACTTTGTGAGAAACCAACAGCCAAAGTACTTGTACCTGAATGCTGTTCTTCAACATTCACATTTAAATCAATTTGATCTGGCGTACCCGGAATACGTGCAGGTTTAACATCAACGGTTTTAAAGAAGCCTGTACGCTCTAAACGCACTTTAGACAAATCAATTTTTTCGTTACTTGCTAATGCGCCTTCCATTTGACGCATTTCACGACGTAGAACTTCATCAGCTGTTTTCGAGTTACCTGTAAAATTAATGCGGCGAACAGTGACTTGCTGACCCGGATTCACATAGTAATTTAAATCAACCAATTTGGTGTCTTTATTGATTTCAGGAACAATGTTCACTTCTGCAAAGTAGTAACCTGCGTTACCGTATTTACGAAGTAAAAGTTGTTTAACACCATTCACTTTTTCTTGTGAATATAAATCGCCATCTTTATAGAGTTTTAAAGCGTTTAAATCAGTTTGCGTATAAAGCGTATCACCTAAGAAATGAGTTTTACCAAACTTAAATTGTTCACCTTCATCCACCGAAACTTCGATAAAGACGTGTTTTTTATCTTCACTCAAATTCAGACTTGAATTGGTAATGTTAAAGTTGATGTAACCTTTGTTGAGATACATCGCACGTAAAGCTTCTAAACTCGCAGCCATCTTTTCACGTGCATAACGGTCATTACGAGAAATGATCGAGTTCCAACCACTTTCTTTTAATGCAAAAATTTGTTTAATTTCGCTTTCTTTAAAGACCGTATTACCAATGATATTGATATCAAATACTTTGGCAGATTGGCCTTCTTCAAACTCGATTAAGACATTAACACGGTTGTTTGGTTGAGCGGTTGTAATAACTTTAACATCAGCATCATAACGACCTTGCTGCATGTACTGTTGTTCTAATTCAGTCTCAACCGTTTGCAAAGATGATTTCTTTAAAACTTCACCTTCGGACAGACCCATTTTCTTTAAGCCTTCTTCCAAGGCTTCTTTAGGAATAAGTTTATTGCCTTTTAGCTCAACTTTAGAAATAACTGGGCGTTCAACCACTGTATATACAAGGGTATTACCGACTTGTGAAGACTTCACATCATCAAACAAACCCGATGCAAACATGCTACGAATTGAGTTTGAAATGATTTGATCATTGACACGATCACCAGCGGAGAATGGGATCATTCCGGCTACATTGTCAGGAGTTAAACGCACTAAGCCATCAACACGAATATCTTGTACTACAAAATCATCTGCTGCATATACTTGTTGTGCTACGGCCATAGCACTAACCAGTGCCAATGGCATAAATAAATGTTTGTGCTGCATGCCAGTCTTTTCCGCTGTTAATTTATTTCGTATAACGTTCTTATAAACGCATAATGTCATTGAATAGAGCCAGTAGCATCATGCTACCCAGCAATACCATACCAATTTTTAATCCAACCAATTGTATTTGTTCAGAAACAGGTTTACCACGAATTAATTCAATAAAATAGTAAATTAAATGACCGCCATCGAGCATAGGAATCGGTAGTAAATTTAAAATACCTAAACTCACACTCATCAGTGCCATAAATGAAATGAAGGTTTGCCACCCCATTTCGGCACTTTGTCCAGCCACTTTTGCAATGGTAATTGGACCAGATAAATTATCCAAACCCACCAAACCACGCACCATTTTTACAATAGAATTCAGGATCATACTAGAGATTTGACCTGTTTTTTCTACCGCTTTTCCCATCGCCTCTACAGGCGTGTATTGAATGGTTTGTTTGTATTCGGCTGGAATATTGACTTTACCCGGATCGCTTTGTACACCTAAAAGCCCTGTGACTTTACCCATTTGGTCACGCTTACCTTGCGGCATCACGCTTAAATGCACAATTTTATTTTGTCGTAAAACATCAATTTTAAGTAACTTTTCTGGAGAAGCTTGTACAACTTGTACAACATCAAACCAGTCTTTCATTTTTACGCCATCAATCGAAACAATTCGATCACCCACTTGCATCCCTTGGCGAATTGCTGCGCCATCTTCACTGAGTTTTGAAACCACTGCAGGAATTTCAGGACGATACGGTGTAAAACCAAGAACATCGAGTGGTGACTGAGTTTGATCGCGTAAGAAACTCTGAATCGGTAAACTGAAGTTTTGAATTTGCCCTGCTCGTTCAGCTTGAATTTGAATATTGCCAGTTTCACCTACACGATCAACCAAGGCATAATTCAAGCGCTCCCAAGTGGATACTTGAGTGCCATCTACGGCAGTAATTTTATCACCAGACTGCATTTGCGCAGCCGCTGCTGGTGTATTTGGTAAAATTTTACCTACGCGCGTATTCAGCTGTTCCTGTGCAGGTAAAAATAAAATCCAAAACAACACCACAGCAAAAGCCAAGTTGATGAGTGGCCCTGCCGCAACAATTGCAATACGCTTCCAAGGGTGTTGTCGGTTAAATGCTTTTGGTAAGTCTTCTGCTGCGACATCACCTTCTCGTTCATCCAACATTTTGACATAACCACCTAGTGGTAATGCAGACAGTTGATATTGAATACCCGACTTCTTTGACGTCCACTTAAGTAGTGTTGGGCCAAAACCAATCGAATACACCAAAACCTTTACGCCCAGTTTACGTGCAACGAAATAATGCCCAAATTCATGAATCGCTATCAGCGGTCCAAGTAGCAATATTGCTGCAATAATCATAAACAAGGCATTCATGTCTTAACTTCCTGAATTCAATACTGCTTTTTCAGCAACCATACGTGCCGATTTATCTGCATGCAAAATAACATCAATATTATTTGCAGCTGAGTTTTCAACTTGCCCCAACACATGTTCCACAATTTGAGGGATTTGAGTAAAGCCAATTTTCTCATGCAAAAATGCTGCCACGGCGATTTCATTGGCTGCATTTAAAATCGTAGGAGCTAAGCCCCCAGCCTTCATGGCTTGACGTGCTAATTTTAGTGCTGGGAATCGCTGTATATCAGGCTGTTCAAAGTTTAACTGTGAATGAACAAATAAATCTAATGGAGGCACATGTGTTTGAATACGCTTTGGCCACGCTAATGCATGAGCAATAGGCGTACACATATCAGGATTACCCATTTGCGCCAAAGTCGAACCATCTACATATTGAACCATTGAATGAATGATACTCTGTGGATGGACAACAACTGTTACAAATTGTTCTTCAACTGCAAAAAGATGACAGGCTTCGATCAATTCCAAGCCTTTATTCATCAGCGTTGCAGAATCAACAGAAATTTTTTGCCCCATCGACCAGTTTGGATGCTTACAGGCTTGAGCAGGCGTTACACTTTGTAATTGTTCTAAACTATGATGTAAAAATGGACCACCAGATGCGGTGAGTAAAATCTGTTTGACACCCAATTTTGGCTGACCATGACGCTCACCTTGTAGATAAGTTTCAGGCAAGCACTGGAAGATTGCATTATGTTCAGAATCGACCGGCAGTAACAAAGCATTATTTTCACGTGCGGTCTGAATCATGATGTCACCCGACATCACCAGCGCTTCTTTATTTGCAAGTAAGACACGTTTACCCGCTTTCGCAGCAGCCAATGTCGGTAGCAACCCTGCTGCACCCACAATAGCGGCCATGACCACATTAACTTGTGGATGTTCTGCTACTGCGATTAATCCGGCTTCATCATGCAAGATTTCAATATCAGTTAATTTTTCAGCTACGAGTAATTGGCGCAGTTCATCCACTTTATTGAATGGAACAACTGCGATTTTCGGTCGATATTGTTTGCATATTTCGACAAGTTCTACAATTCGGCTATGTGCAGTGACTGCAAAAACTGAATACTCTTCGGGGTGCTGTTGCAGAATCTTTAAAGTACTTTGACCAATGGATCCTGTTACACCCAATATACAAACAGATTGTGACATCTATAAATCTACGCCAATTAATTTTAAAACATACATACCTGCTGCAAAGATAGGTGCTGCAGCAAGCAACGAGTCAATACGATCCAGCACACCACCATGTCCGGGAAGAATACGACCAGAATCTTTGATCCCTGCACGACGCTTGATCATCGATTCAAATAAATCACCAAGTACTGAACTAAATACTGTTATTACTGAAAGTATTAAAAATAAAATATGTTCAGCGATGCTTAAATCAAGATAAATAATTTCAACAACAATAACAATTAGCATTGCAGTGAATAGACCGCCATATAAACCTTCGATCGATTTATTTGGGCTCACATCTGGTGCAAGTTTTTTCTTACCAAATTTACGTCCCACGAAGTATGCACCACTGTCTGCACCCCATACCAACAGGAACAGATACATGAGCCACCACGGTGAGTTCATCCACACAGAAAAAATAGCAGTTACCGCAGCAGGAACTAAGACTAAACCAATACCACTCAGACTCGGGTTATACCAGTTATCGTAATCAGGATAAGACTTCACCCAATAGACACTTAAGATCCAAGTAAAGATCGAAGCCGCCCAAAGCAGTAATGCAACATCTGTAAAATGCAATGCTAGTGCTGAAAGAATAGCAGTGACTAGACCATAGCCCCAAGCGAAAGGTTTAATCACATTTTGTGTATTCCGCGGCATGAGTTTGAACCACTCATAACCCGCGACAGCTGATGCAATAATCATCAGCACAAGCATTGGGTATTTAGACTCGGTTGCAAACATGCAACTCAGTACAACTGAAACCAGTACCAATGCGGTTATTATCCGCTCTAACATTTATTTATTCTCAAACTGCTCTTGTTGAATCTGCTCTGAGGTCTTACCAAAACGACGTTCACGACCACCAAATACTGCTAGTGCGTCGTCAAATTCTTCAATGGTAAATTCAGGCCATAATGTCTGGGTAAAATAAAGTTCTGCATACGCAGCTTGCCAAAGCAAGAAGTTCGAAAGACGGAAATCACCACCTGTACGAATTAACAAATCTACCGGAGGTAGATCACTTAAACTGACATATTGACCAAAGACTTCAGCATCCACTGCTTCAAGATCTATTTTGTTAGTTAAAACATCTGCTGCGATTTGTTTTGCAGCCTGTGCCATATCCCACATACCACCGTAACTAATTGCAATAGTTAAAGTCATGCTGTCGAAATTAGCAGTCCTTTGTTCGGCTTGCAACATTAAGTCACGTAAGTTAGGAGATAAACGAGAACGATCACCAATAAAACGTAGGGAAATGTTAAATTTTTCCATGCGTGGCAACTGCTCATGAATGGTTTCTTCGAGAAGAGCCATTAACAAATCAACCTCAAACTGAGGACGATTCCAATTTTCACTCGAAAAAGCAAAAACGGTCAGTGCTTGGATATTTCTTTTACGACAATGTTCAACGATGGGATCTAGGATGTCCTTTCCAGAACGATGCCCTTCACCTTTTTGCATTTGATTCTTTTTGGCAAAACGATTGTTGCCATCCATAATGATGGCAACATGTTTTGGAAGACGGGAAGTTTCTTCAGATGAGGTCATTAAAACTTAGACCTTCATCAATTCAGCTTCTTTTGCAGCCAGACGTTTTTCAACTTCAGCAACGAATTTGTCTGTGATTTTTTGAATGTCATCACCTGCACGACGCTCATCATCTTCAGAAATTTCTTTTTCTTTCAACAATGCTTTGATATCACCCAAAACATCACGACGGATGTTACGGATCGCAACTTTTGCATTTTCAGCTTCGTTACGTGCAATTTTCTGCATGTCTTTACGTGTTTCTTCTGTTAATGCAGCCATAGGAACACGGATGGCATCAGCAGTAATCGGGTTTAAGCCCAAGTCAGATTCACGGATTGCTTTATCAATTGCAGCAACCATTGAACGTTCAAAAGGCTGAACAAGTAAAGTACGAGAGTCTTCTACACCCACGTTCGCCACTTGGTTTAATGGCACATCAGAGCCATAGTAAGGAACCATAACACCATTTAAAATTGATGGGTGCGCGCGCCCTGTACGAACTTTAGCAAAACCATGCTCTAGAGAATCTAGAGATTTGTTCATACGGTCTTCTGCGTCTTTTTTAAGATCGTTAATCATGTGATCTTCCTTACTTAATTCGAAAAGATGTAAATTCTAAAATAGCTTGTAGTATAAAGAGCTTTAGGGCCCACGTACATTAGTTCGTAACGTGAGTACCCTCTTTTTCACCCATTACCACTGAAAGTAATGAACCTGATTTGTTCATATCAAATACTTGAAGTGGAACGTTGTGGTCACGGCATAAGCAGATCGCAGTTAAATCCATCACACCCAGTTTTTCATCTAAAACTTGGTCAAATGTTAATGCATCGTATTTCACTGCATCTTCATATTTACTTGGATCTTTGTTGTATACGCCATCAACCTTCGTCGCTTTAAGGATAAGATTGGCTTCAATCTCGATACCGCGTAAGCATGCCGCTGTATCTGTCGTAAAGAATGGGTTACCCGTACCTGCGACAAATACACACACTTCGCCACGAGTTAAATGACGAATAGCATCACGGCTAGAGTATGATTCAACTACTGCACCAATGGGTAAAGCTGACATTAGACGAGTTTTGATATTACGTCGTACCAAAGCATCACGAAGTGCCAAACCGTTCATCACAGTGGCCAACATACCCATTTGGTCACCTGTTACACGGCCAACCAAACCATCTTTTTGTAATTGGCTACCACGGTAAAGGTTACCACCACCGACAACGATACCCACTTGAACACCCAAACCAACAAGGTGCGCAATTGCGAGTGACATTTGATCGAGCACTTGTGCATCGATACCCATCTCTTTATTGCCCGCTAAAGCTTCACCTGAAAGCTTAAGCAGGATGCGACCAAAACGTGGTTTTTTAGAATCAAGCATCATCAACTCCGAATTATTTAATTTCAATTATTTTTAATGAATCGTTTAAGCAGACTTAACCGAGATCAGTTTTGCAAATAAGTCATATTCATCTGCATCTGTGATTTCTACTTCAAGTAAATCACCTGCTTTAATCACTGACTTATCGATATCTTCAACAAAAACATTACCATCAATTTCAGGTGCATCTGCATAAGAACGCGCAACAGCAACTGGGAACTCTTCTTCAAGATCATCCACAAGTACTGTCATTTTCTGACCGATACGGCTTTGCAATTTCGCAGCAGAGATTTCTTGCTGAACTTGCATGAAACGTTCATAACGCTCTTGTTTGATTTCTTCAGGCACATGATCTGGCAAATCATTTGCAGTCGCGCCTTCAACTGGTGAGTAAGTAAAACAACCCACACGATCAAGCTGCGCTTCTTTTAACCAATCAAGCAACATTTGGAAGTCTTCTTCAGTTTCACCCGGGAAGCCCACAACAAATGTAGAACGAATCACAAGATCAGGACATTTCTCACGCCAAACTTTTAAACGCTCTAGTGTATTTTCACTGTGCGCAGGACGTTTCATGAGTTTTAAAATCTTAGGACTTGCATGTTGGAATGGAATATCCAAATACGGCAGGATTTTGCCTTGTGCCATTAAGTCAATCACAGCATCCACATGTGGATATGGATATACATAGTGCAGACGCACCCAGATACCCAATTGACCCAATGCTTCACACATGTCATAGAATTTGGTTTTAACGGGCTGACCGTTCCAGAAGTCCAATTTGTATTTGGTGTCTACGCCATAAGCCGATGTATCTTGAGAAATCACAAGGACTTCTTTTACGCCTGCTTTTTTCAGCGCTTGAGCTTCAGTCAATACTGAACCTACTGGACGAGAAACCAAATCACCACGCATGCTCGGAATAATGCAGAATGTGCAACGATGGTTACAACCTTCTGAAATCTTCAAATAAGCATAATGTTTTGGTGTTAATCGAATACCTTGTTCAGGTACTAGATCAATAAACGGATTGTGTTTCGGTGGCTCAGGCACGTATTCGTGCACAGCTTCCATCACTTCTTGATATGCCGCAGCACCTGTCACTTTTAAGACATTTGGGTGCATTTGGCGAATTTTGTCTTCGTCTTTACCTAAACAACCAGTCACAATTACGCGACCGTTTGAACTCATCGCTTCGCCAATGGCATCTAGCGACTCTTGTACTGCAGATTCAATAAAACCACAGGTATTTACAACTACTAAATCGGCACCATCATAATCTGATGCTACATCATAACCTTCAGTCTTTAACTGAGTTAAAATTCGTTCGGAATCTACCAATGCCTTAGGACAACCTAAAGAAACAAAACCGACTTTGGGGGATTTCATGAATCTGCGCTCCACTATAATCCGCGTATTGTATGTCTTTTCAAAACATAAAAACAGGTGAAAAGGCCACTCTTTATATCACGCACCAAAATAATGCTATAAATTCATCCATATAATTTCATTTGCACCATTTTAATGCATTTTTGATTTACAGCCTGTTTTTAATCGGCTATACACTTTATTTAAAGTCTTAAATAAGCGCATTTATTCAAATAAGCATCAAAACTTAGCGTATTTCTCAAATAGTTGGCTTATATCTTGCATAACTTGCATCAATTCGAACCTTATTAGATTGAACGATTTGCTTTATGAAGATGCCATTGCGCCATTTTAAGACAGGAACCTCTCGCTAATGGATCAGACTATGACGATTGATTACCGGCTTTTAGTGGATAATTTAACCACTGCCATTTTATTGGTCGATAGCAACCTAAATATTTTTTATTTAAATTCATCTTGTGAAGCGCTTTTTGACATCAGCTTACTTCGTGCATCAGGTCAGCCTGTATTAAATTTACTCCATATGCCTGATGATGAATTCAATACGCATGATGCATTAATGAATACATTAACTTCTGGCCAGCACTATACGCGCCGAGAAGCAACGATTAATGTCAACTTTAAAGACATTCATGTTGATTACACCGTGTCACAGCTCAACTCTGGCAAACCCTACCACCCGTTGCTATTGATTGAACTCAATCAAATCGACCGGATGTTGAAAATCTCTAAAGAAGAAAACCTAATTCAACAGCATCAAGTCGCACGACAACTGATTCGTGGTGTTGCCCATGAAATTAAAAATCCACTCGGTGGTATCCGTGGGGCGACACAACTTTTAGCGCGTAGCTTAAATGATCCGAAGTACAGTGAATTCACCGACATTATTATTAGTGAAGTGGATCGATTACGTAATCTTGCTGACACTATGCTGGGTTCAAGACAACTACCAAGTTACGAACCAGTCAATGTGCACGAACCACTTGAACGTGTCCGTGCACTGATCGTCAACCAAACCAAAAAGAAAATTAAAATCACCCGTGATTACGACCTTTCTTTACCTGATGTTTTAGCAGATCGTGATCAATTGATTCAGGTCATGCTGAATATCAGTGTCAATGCTGTTCAGGCGATGACTGAAAATAAAGAGTTCTTTGTTGAGCATCAACCAGAACTCACCTTGCGCACACGTATTCAACGGCTAGTCACCATCAACGGTGTATTAAAACGTTCTGCGGTACGCATTGACATCGAGGACAATGGACCGGGTGTCCCACAAGAAATATTAGAATCCGTATTTTACCCATTAGTGACAGGACGAGCGAAAGGTACAGGCCTCGGCCTAAGCATTGCACAAAATATTATGCATCAACATAACGGAATGATTGAATGCCAATCAGTTCCTGGAAAAACAGTATTTAGCCTATATTTACCTTGGGAGTCAGATCATGTCGCGTAATAAGATTTGGGTCATCGATGATGATCGCGCCATGCGTTGGGTGCTGGAAAAAACATTCAAAGAAGAAGGTTTTGATGTTACCAGTTTTGAAGAAGCACAATCCGCTTTAGATCAGTTAAGTGTCGATGCGCCAGATGTTATTTTGACAGACATCCGTATGCCGGGTATTGATGGACTGACCTTTTTAGGTAAAGTCAAATGCAACTACCCTGACTTACCTGTAATTATCATGACCGCACATTCAGATTTAGAATCTGCTGTGTCGAGCTATCAAACGGGTGCTTTTGAATATCTACCAAAACCTTTTGATATTGATGAAGCTTTAGCACTTGTAAACCGTGCAATTTTGCATATTGCCAAATTACAACAACAAGAATCTGCTAAAACTGTTCAACCGATTCAATCTACTGAGATTATTGGTGAATCACCTGCTATGCAGGAAGTCTTCCGTGCCATTGGTCGTCTTTCTCAATCACACATTACCGTATTAATTAATGGTGAATCAGGCACGGGTAAAGAATTGGTTGCGCATGCATTGCATAAGCATTCACCACGTGGCAACAAGCCTTTTATTGCCCTCAACATGGCGGCAATTCCAAAAGATTTGATCGAAACTGAATTATTTGGTCATGAAAAAGGCGCGTTCACCGGTGCCAACACACAGCGCCAAGGTCGTTTCGAACAAGCCAATGGCGGTACACTTTTCCTTGATGAAATTGGTGACATGCCATTTGAAACCCAAACACGTTTACTGCGTGTTTTAGCGGATGGCGAATTCTACCGCGTTGGTGGTCACATCCCAGTCAAGGTGGATGTCCGTATCGTTGCGGCAACGCACCAAGACTTAGAAAAGTTAGTACATGAAGGTCGCTTCCGTGAAGACTTGTACCACCGTCTAAACGTGATTCGTATTCATATTCCAAAACTTGCACATCGTAGTGAAGATATTCCGATGCTTGCACAACACTTCCTAGCAAGTGCAGGCAAAGAACTTGGGGTAAGCCCAAAAATTCTGCGTCCAGAAACGCAAGAATACATGCAAAAACTACCGTGGCAAGGTAATGTGCGTCAGCTTGAAAATACCTGTCGCTGGCTCACCGTGATGATTACAGGACGTGAAGTTTATCCTGAAGATCTACCATCCGAATTAAAACAGATTCCAATTCAAGGCACAGATGGCAATCCTGCTGCTCAAGGGATTGATCGTATTGGTGTGCATCATTGGGATGAATTACTTGGTCAATGGGCCGTACAAAAACTGAAAAATGGTGAGATGAAAATTCTAGACATTGCCACACCAATGTTTGAACGCACCCTCATCAATGCTGCACTACAGCAAACACGTGGGCGTAAGCGCCATGCAGCAGAACTTTTAGGTTGGGGTCGCAATACCTTAACCCGTAAACTCAAAGAACTCGGTATGGACAGTGCCGAAGATGATGTCGAAGAAGAATTAGAAAGTTAATTTTCTGATTTACATTAAAAAAGCCAGTCACTTGACTGGCTTTTTTATTTTGAGATTTTTTAGCAATATTTTATGCCGTAAAGCCGACATAGCGTGAATAACCTTCCACACCTAAATCAGACTTATAAATCAGAAACTCAGGGAAGCTCGAGGCGGTAATTTCAGTAAACATATGATACTGATCATCATTGGCATGCAAGTCATCGACTGTATGCTGCATGGTTTGCTCAAATTCATCTGTAATAAACTCAAAACCAATATCCATTGCAATAAACAGCACATGCTCACAAGGCTGCACATACTGCTCTTCTGACCAATCAATCACTTGCTGCTGACAATGTGGACACTGAATGTTATCCGAAGGAGAAATATCAAGTTCGATCAATTGATAAGACATAGAAGTAAATTTATTCATGAATATTAGATTCATTCTAACAAAACTTAGTTTCAGCTAAAGGTATTTATTCAATAAAAAAGGAGCCGTAGCTCCTTTAAATATGACTGATTTCGATTATTTCTTAAGGGATGACTTATAGGCCGACAATGCAGCCACTGCGATAGCCGACAAAGCAATACCCGGCGCACTTGCAATTAAAATACCTGTCGTTCCTAGACCTAGCGCCAAAATCTTACCTGTGAGTAATGGACCCGTCATTGCACCCAAACGACCCCATGAAATCGCACTCCCCACACCTGTTACTTTCCCAGCTGGTGTATAGAAAATTGGAGAGATCCCGTACAAAATCGATTGACCGCCTGTAGAGAAAATTCCGCCCATGATGCCTGCTGCGATAAGTACAGGAATGGAATTTGTTGTAAACAGCACAAACAATGCCACAAACAAACCTGAATAGATAATCACTGCCATTTGCCATAATTTTAGCCGATCAAGCAAGTAGCCTAAACCCAGCGTACCAATCACTGCGCCCACTTGGAACATCAACATGATCATGAAAGCTTGTTGCTTTTCCAACCCTTGTTCCATAAGCAAGTTAGGCAACCAACTGATCAGAATATAGTTCACCATTAAGGTAAAGAAGAAGCTTAACCATAGCGGCAATGTATATTTATAACGCTGTTCAGCAAAAAGGATTTGCCCCATCGCTGGAACCGCTTCTTTGCTTTCTGCCTGAACTTTTTCAGTACGCTTATCTTTTAAGATAAGCGCCATGAATGGAATCAGGATTAAAGGCGTTAAACCACCAATTAAAAACAATGTATGCCAAGAGATATCTTTAAAAATAATACCCAAGCCAGCAACAAAGATTGCACCTACAGGTAAGCCGCAGTACATCAAACTATTTAAGCGCCCACGGTTAGCATCCGTCGCTTCATCACCCACCACCGAGATCATCGTTGGCATCGCAGCGCCCAAACCTAAACCTGTAAAGAATCGTGCGATATATAAAATTTCAATGCTTGGTGCAACTGCCGTAATCGACATAAATACACCGAAGATAAAAATCGACAGCATCAGGACTTTCTTCTGTCCCAAATAGTCAGCGACACGCCCCCCAAAGAACGCGCCAAATAACATACCAAACACACCTAAGCTAAATACATAGCCCATTTGCACTTGATCTAAGGAAAATGTCGCTGCGATTCCTTTTGCTGCGATACCGGGCGTTTGCAGGTCAAAACCTTCAAAAAATGCTACCCAGAAACACAAAAATACCGTTAGAAATTTTTGCATTTTTCCCGATTGTTGATTTGCCATAATCGAACTCCATTCATGTAGCGTAAACCCACTTGTACGCCATGCCCTGAAGTTTCAGCTTTATTGGGTAGAATAAATACCACTACAAAGGTCGGAATTCACACGACCAAAAGCCCACCATTAAGACCTAAAACTTTGTATATCAATAGTTTTTAGATCTTATTTTTTGTATTTATAATTCATTATCAATCACTTAAGTTTATGAAAGATTTTAATAATCAAACCATAGCTAAAACTAATGATGATCAAAATATTCATTTAATCCGATCAAATACCTACAGCCAATAATTTATTGGCAATAAAAAAACCCGCAACTGAGCGGGTTTTTTATTTAACTCAAAATCTTATGCAGATTTTTTCGCTTGGTTATTCTTACGAATCGTAATCATCACCAATTGAACAGCTGCAGGTGTTACACCTGGAATACGACTTGCTTGTGCCAATGTTTCAGGCAATACATTCTTCAGCTTCATGGTAATTTCACGTGAAAGACCAGAAACGACATCGTAATCAAAATCAGCTGGAATACGTGTATCTTCCAAACGCTTCATTTGCGCAACGTCTTCTTGCTGACGGTTAATATAACCCGCATATTTCACTGCAATTTCAATTTGCTCACCCACAAATGCTGAAACTTCTGAACCTGTCAATTCAGCAATTTGTGAGAAGTTGATATTTGGACGTTTGAGCAAATCGATCGCATTGGTTTCCTTAGACAGGTCATCACCCGTCATTTCAACGAATTTTTTGCCTAGTGGATTGTTTGGCGCTACCCAAAGGTGTTGTAAACGTCCTTTTTCAGTTTCAACTGCTTCCATTTTTTGGCAGAACGAATCCCAACGCGCATCATCTACCAGCCCCATTTCACGACCAATGGCAGTTAAACGCTGATCCGCATTGTCTTCACGAAGCATCAAACGGTATTCCGCACGTGACGTGAACATACGGTACGGTTCTTTAGTACCGAGAGTAATCAAGTCATCAACCAACACGCCCATGTACGCTTCATCACGTTTTGGTGTCCATTGCTCTTGATCCCATGCACGACGTGCTGCGTTTAAGCCTGCAAGCAAACCTTGCGCTCCCGCTTCTTCATAACCTGTTGTACCGTTAATTTGACCTGCAAAATACAGGTTATTAATCGATTTGGTTTCTAAAGAGAATTTCAATGATTGTGGGTTGAAATAGTCGTACTCAATTGCATAACCCGGACGCAAAATGTGCGCATTTTCCATACCACGAATCGAGCGAACCAATTCAAACTGAACATCGAATGGTAATGAAGTTGAAATACCATTTGGATAAAGCTCATGTGTATCTAGACCTTCAGGTTCCAAGAATACTTGATGCGAATCTTTATCGGCAAATTTATGAATTTTATCTTCAATCGATGGGCAGTAACGTGGACCCACACCTTCAATCACACCAGTATACATTGGTGAACGGTCTAAGCCGCCACGAATGATATCGTGAGTTTTCTCGTTGGTATGTGTGATATAGCAATTGATTTGCTCAGGATGCATCGACGCATCACCCATGAATGACATAGTCGGAGATGGGAAATCACCCGGCTGTGGCGTCATCACAGAGAAATCAACTGATCGTGCATCGATACGTGGTGGTGTACCAGTTTTTAAACGACCTACAGGTAAGTTCAATTCACGAAGGCGCGCAGCCAATGAAATTGAAGGAGGATCGCCCGCACGACCGCCTGAAGCATTATTTAGACCTACGTGGATCACACCACCTAGGAATGTACCTGTAGTCAATACAACAGTTTTCGCATCAAAGCGAATACCCATTTGGGTGACTACACCTTTAACGGTATCGCCTTCAACAATAAGGTCATCAGCTGCTTGTTGGAAAATATCCAAGTTCGCTTGATTTTCTAAGGTTTCACGAATCGCAGCTTTATAACGAATACGGTCAGCCTGTGCGCGAGTCGCACGAACAGCCGCACCTTTACGTGAGTTTAAAATACGGAATTGAATACCACCTTTGTCAGCAGCCAATGCCATTGCACCGCCAAGCGCATCAATTTCGCGTACTAAATGTGATTTACCAATACCACCGATGGCTGGATTACAGCTCATCTGCCCTAAAGTCTCAATATTATGAGTTAAGAGTAAAGTCTGTCGACCCATACGTGCCGCAGCAAGAGCTGCCTCAGTACCCGCGTGACCGCCGCCGATAACAATGACATCGTAAACTTTAGGATAATGCATAGTGGTAAAGGAGATTAAAAAAGGATGACGGAAGATTATAGCAAAAATTCACCGATAAGTTGACTGATTAACTCGATTTTATTGTTATTGACTACTGTTTTATGCCTATATATTTCTTTATGAACATACATACTTTGCATATTCCATATAAAAATATACATTTCTCAAGCAAATGTTACTCGAAGATTGTTGTTTTATTCTGATGATTTTTTATTCTGTTATAGATCCCATGAGAATCATAAGGACTATAAGCATGAATAAGAATATTTTGCTATCCACGGTTTTATGCGGTTTATGTTTATCACCACTTGCTGCCTCAGCCAATGATAAAGTTGAGAAAGTGTATGATGCACAGCGATATCAACAAGTCTGTAAAGGTAAAAGCCAAGGCGCTCAAGTATCATTTGCCTATCGCGGTATTATCTGGAATGGTACCTGCGAACCACAATTTTTTAGCTCTTCCAAAAATGCAAATCTGCATGGCGAAGAAGCAGAATTATTAAGCATATGTAGTGCAGATGCAAAAGCCACTACTGCAACGATTAATGGACAAGAAATTAAAGGAAAATGTGCTTTAGGGTTCACTCCCCCTCGTCCTAAATAAACAGTTGTCAATGAAAATATCGACCAATTAACAGATCAAAAATAAAGCGGGTAAAACATCAGTTTTTACTCGCTTTTATTTATTGCTTATTTATTAAACTGAGATAAACTCAAAAAATACTATAAGGATAAAAATATCAGGAAATTCCATGGATTCGGGATTATTTGCATTTTTTCTGCCCATTGCTTTAGCCATCATGATGATGGGTTTGGGGCTTGAACTATCAGTCAAAGACTTTTTACGCGTTGGACGCTATCCAAAAGTTATTTTCATCGCTTTATTTACTCAGCTTATTCTACTGACCAGTATTGCGTTTTTCCTGTGTAAGTTGCTTGAGTTACCCCCATTACTTGCGGTGGGGCTCATGTTGCTTGCGGCTTCACCCGGTGGCCCCACAGCAAACCTTTTTAGCTACCTATTTAAAGGTGATATTGCTTTAAACATTAGCTTAACAGCCATCAACTCAGTTGTTTCGTGCTTTACATTGCCCTTTATCGTCAACCTATCCATTTTGCATTTTGTTGGTGAAAGCACTAGCATTGGTATGCCTATCGATAAGATAACCCATGTATTTCTGATTATTTTGATACCGGTATGTTTCGGTATGTTTATTCGTAACTCCTTTCCGACCATTGCGTATCACATCAACAAGCCGATGCGAATGTTGTCTATTTTCTTATTAATTCTTATCTTTACACTCGCAGTTTTGCGTGAACAATCCAACATTATTACGTATTTTGCCAGCGTCGGAATTGCGACCTGTTTACTCTGTTTCAGTGGCTTATTTTTGGGTTACCTAATTCCGTTCCTCGCAGGTGTACCGGAAAAGCAGGCACGTGCGTGTACCTTTGAGATTGGCATTCATAACACCAGTATCGCCCTAACCATCGCACTGAGTGTGCTTGAAAACACCACAGTGGCGATACCTGCCGGTGTTTATTCTATTTTTATGTATTTATTGGCGACCTTATTTGGTTTTATTTTGACGCGCCGTGGCAGTCACTTGATTCAACAAGTGAAAACCTAAACTATTTTTTCTAACGCAATCACCATAAGGACTTTGGTGAAAAACCATTAAATATGCTCAAGGAGAATAAATACGATGGATTCTGGAATTATTACGGTTCTTTTGCCATTAGCACTGGCCTTTATTATGATCGGGCTTGGGCTAGAACTTACCCCCAAAGATTTCGCACGTGTCACCAAACATCCTAAAGCCGTGTTGATCGCATTATTTTGCCAGCTCGTGTTGCTTGTCGGTATCGCCTTTCTACTATGTAAACTGCTAGCATTACCACCACTGCTTGCTGTCGGCTTGATGCTACTCGCAGCCTCACCTGGTGGTAGTACAGCGAACTTATTTAGCTATCTATTTAAAGGTGACTTGGCTTTAAATATTACCCTGACCGCCATCAACTCTGTCATTGCAGCATTAACCCTTCCATTGATCGTGAATTTTTCGATCATGCACTTCATGCAAGAAGGGCAACAAATCAGTCTACAGTTTGGAAAAATCCTCCAAGTTTTCGGCATCATTATCATCCCAGTCTGTATAGGTATGCTGCTTCGTCACTATGCACCTAAACTGACTGAGAAACTGCATAAACCACTCCGCATCTTTGCTGTGGTCTTTCTCATCTTAATTATTATCGGTGCTATTTACTCTGAACGACATAATATTGCGGCTTATCTAACCCAAGTTGGCTTAGCTACGGTTCTATTCTGTATTTTCAGCTTATGTATCGGTTATTTTGTTCCGAGACTATTCGGCATCAATAGTGCTCAGGCACGTGCTTGTGCATTTGAAATCGGGATTCATAACAGCACGTTGGCCATGACCATCGCCTTAACGGTGATGGCCAGCTCTGCAGTTGCAATGCCTGCGGCAGTATATTCAATCTTTATGTACATCTTTGCCGCTGTATTTGGCTTCCTAATTACACGTTTTGCACCAATCTCGACAACGACAACCGAAACAATTAAAAGTTAAGGCACTGAAAAGTTAAAAGGATGCTACGTGCATCCTTTTATTTTTTGTCAATTTTGATAATCGCTAGCTGCAAGTTGCCGAGTTCCGTTACAATAGCTTTTTATAAAACTCATTTAGGTTATGTCCGTGAAGTGGTTACAAATTCATATTACTGTTGAAAAAGCTCAAGTTGATTACACTGAAACGCTGCTCAGTTCTTTAGGTGCAGTCAGTGTCACGCTAGATGATGCAGAAAATCAGGATTTACTTGAACCACTTCCAGGTGAAACACCACTTTGGAATAAAGTGATCGTTACTGGTATCTATGCACAAGAAGATGATGAAGAAATTGATGTTGCTGCATTAGAAACATTTATTAAAGCTCAACTTCCTGATGCTCCAATGCGTAGCGAATTCATCGAAGACCAAGAATGGGAACGCACATGGATGGATGCTTACGAGCCTATTCAAATTGGTGAAAAATACTGGATCGTACCAGAATGGATGGAAGCGCCAGAAGCAGACGCCGTAAACATCAAACTAGACCCAGGTCTGGCATTTGGTACTGGCAACCATGCATCAACATTCTTATGCCTACAATGGTTAGGTAAAGTTGATCTAAAGGATAAAATCGTAATCGACTACGGTTGTGGTTCTGGTATTTTAGGTGTTGCCGCTTTACTTTTGGGTGCAAAAAAAGTTTATGCCACTGATATTGACCCACAAGCCGTTTTAGCAACACAACAAAATGCCGAATTGAATGGTGTGCTCAAAAATTTGTATGTTGGCCTACCTGAAGAGTTCAACCAAGAGCTTGCTGGACAAAAAGCCGATGTGTTTGTTGCCAATATTCTTGCAGGCCCTCTAATGGCTTTGGCTGCAGAATTCTCAACTTTAATTAAATCTGAGGGAGAGTTCGCACTTGCAGGTGTAATTGAAGAGCAAGTTTCTGATGTTTCTAGTGTTTATTCTGAATTTTTTGATATATTAGACGTAGAAAAACGTGACGAAACATGGTGCCGAATTTCGGGTAAACGCCAACAGTATTAAAATTTAAAATGTGTACTTATGAGCGACAAATTAACTAACTGCCCAACTTGTTTTACAACATATAAAGTAACTGTTCCGCAGCTTACTGTCGCTCAGGGCATGGTTTGTTGCCCAAAGTGCTCTACATCTTTTAATGCACTGTCTCATTTGGTGGTAGATAAAGCGTTGTCTTTTTCTACCCCTGAGCAAGAAAATGCACCGCAAAAAAACTCCCATACTATTATTAATGTCAGCGAATTTAATAATACGCTTACACCAGTGACTGTTGAAGAAACACCAACCCACCATTTATTAAAACTATTTGATCAAAAAGTCGAAAACTCTAATATCGATCTAAAAACTTATTTAAATAACTTAAATTATTTCAGCACCGAACCAATCGGCAACCTGCCTGCTGTAAATTGGGCAGAACAGGCTGAAAAAGATAAAAAACGTACACCACTGAATTATTTTATGTGGTTCTGTATTAATGCTTTCTTATTTGGTGCACTTATATTCCAGTTTTTCTGGTTCAATCCACAATATTTAAAAAACAGCCCAGTAATGGGTGCTGCATTTACTGCGGTCTGTGATGTATTCAATTGTTCACGTCTAGAGGAACATTACAGTTTAATTAGTACCAAAAAAGTCAAAATTCGTAGCATTGGAAATAATGAAACACGTTTTACTGGTGAAATGATCAATTTTCATGACCGTAGCCTTGCCTTACCCAATATGAAAATTTCACTAAAAGAAAATGGTGCTGAAATAGCAAACTATACGCTTTTACCTGAAGAGTATTTGGACAAAAGTCTGCATGGCATCCAACGGATCCCAAAAAGTAGTCCTTTTAAATTCCAATTTAGCCTACCAATTGCACGCAAAAGCTTCGATAATTATTCAATTGAGTTGATTCGCCCCTAATATTGGAAAAAACTATTAAAAAAGTAAAAAAAACATAAAAAAAATGCAGTTTTCTTGCTCACTTTTTCCTAGACAATGGTATGATACGCGCCACGAAAGCTTTGTGCTGCAAACTCCTCGCTAATTTTTCACAACAAATACAATCCCAACCGTGCGCTTTAATATTTATTGCGTATTGAGTAGATTTTTTGTTTGTTTTTTAGGCTGTAACAATTATTAATCTATTGTTACGCTTATTTTTCGAACAATTTTGCGAGTTGTGTCAAGCTACAAGTAATGTACAAGTTTTAGAACTCCGCATTAGGAACTAAAACGGAGTTCATTCAAGTTTATAGACCACTTTTAACAAATCACTTTACCCAAGTGATATTTGATTTTTCGGATTAATTCGCATGAATAGCAAATCTCCTATTTTTACTGCACAATCTGATGTCGCTCTTCGTATTCACGTAGATCGCGCAGTTCGCCATTACTTTGCACAATTGCAAGGCGAGCAACCATCTCAGGTATACGATATGGTGCTGGCGGAAATGGAGAAGCCTCTTCTATCTGTAGTTCTTGAATATACACGTGGTAATCAAACCCGCGCTGCTGAGATTCTCGGCTTAAACCGTGGTACTTTACGTAAAAAGTTGAAAGCTCACGGTTTAATGAGTGAATAAATGATAAAATGCTTGCGGCTTCCGCAGGCATTTTTTTTAACCTGCATTTTGCTAATTTTGTTTTAATCTGTTCCTTGAAAACTGTGACGAAGATCATGACTATTAAACGCGCTTTAATCTCTGTGTCTGACAAGACTGGAATTGTTGAATTTGCACAAGAACTTGCTGCTCTAGGGGTAGAAATTTTATCTACTGGCGGAACATACAAATTGTTGAAAGACAATAATGTTGCCGTAGTTGAAGTTTCAGAGCACACAGGTTTCCCAGAGATGATGGACGGCCGTGTAAAAACGCTACATCCGAAAATTCATGGTGGTATCTTAGCTCGTCGCGGTCTAGACGAAGCTGTGATGGCTGAACACAACATCGATGCAATCGATTTAGTTGTTGTTAACCTTTATCCTTTCGCTGCGACTGTGGCTAAACCGAACTGCTCACTTGCTGATGCGATTGAAAATATCGACATCGGTGGTCCGACTATGGTTCGTGCTGCTGCGAAAAACCATGCATCTGTAGGTATCGTAGTAAATGCATCTGACTATGGAACTGTTGTTGAAGAGTTAAAAGCTGAAGGCGCATTATCACATGCAACTCGTTTTGACCTTGCGGTTAAAGCATTTGAACATACTGCACAGTATGACGGCATGATTGCATCTTACTTAGGCGCTCGCGTAGGTAAGGAAGAAGGTCAAGCAGATAAATTTGCGCGTACTTTCAATACTCAATTGAACAAAGTTCAAGACTTACGTTACGGTGAAAACCCGCATCAATCTGCTGCTTTCTATGTAGAAGACACAGCAACTGAAGCATCTGTTTCTACTGCGAAACAACTTCAAGGTAAAGAACTCTCTTATAACAACATCGCAGACACTGACGCAGCACTTGAATGTGTAAAATCATTTGCTAAGCCTGCATGTGTCATCGTAAAACACGCAAACCCATGTGGTGTAGCAGTATCTTTAGACGGCATCCAAGCGGCTTATGACCTTGCATACGCAACTGACCCTGAATCTGCATTCGGTGGCATCATTGCATTCAACCGTGAATTAGACGTTGCAACTGCACAAGCCATTGTTGACCGTCAATTCGTTGAAGTGATCATTGCTCCTAGCGTTGCTGAAGGCGTGCTTGAAGTGACTGGTGCGAAGAAAAACGTACGCGTACTGGTATGTGGCGAACTTCCTGCAATCACTGAACGTAAAGCTCAGTTAGATTACAAACGTGTGAATGGCGGTTTGTTGGTTCAAGACCAAGACTTAGGCATGATCACGAAAGATGACCTTAAAGTTGTGACTAAACGTGCGCCAACTGAACAAGAAATCGATGACATGATCTTTGCTTGGAAAGTTGCGAAATACGTTAAGTCTAACGCTATTGTTTATGCAAAAGGTCGTCAAACCATTGGTGTTGGCGCAGGTCAAATGAGCCGCGTTAACTCTGCTCGTATTGCTGCAATTAAAGCTGAACATGCTGGTTTAGTGGTTGAGGGTGCGGTAATGGCATCTGACGCATTCTTCCCATTCCGTGATGGCATTGATAACGCTGCAAAAGCGGGCATCAAATGCATTATCCAACCGGGTGGTTCTATGCGTGATGACGAAACAATTGCTGCAGCTGATGAAGCTGGTATTGCAATGGTCTTCACTGGCATGCGTCACTTCCGCCACTAAGCACAGTGCTTAGAATGTAATGACAAAGTCATACATGTGGTTTAAAACAGATTTCTAATCTTGCATAAAGTCCTCTCCTATTTTTAGGCTGAGGACTTTATGTCATTTTCGATTCATGGAGTATGAACCGATGAATATTTTAGTTTTGGGTAATGGCGGTCGTGAACATGCATTGGCATGGAAAATCGCACAAGATGACAAAGTCGCAAAAGTATTTGTAGCACCAGGTAATGCGGGTTCTGCAACTGAAAATAAATGCGAAAATGTTGCACTAAATATTTTAGACAATGCTGCGATTATCGACTTTGCTAAAAACAATGCAGTTGATTTAATCGTGGTTGGTCCTGAAGCACCGCTTGTAAATGGCGTTGTGGATGCTTGCCGTGAAGCAGGTGTAAAAATTTGGGGTCCAACTCAATTTGCTGCACAGCTTGAAGGCTCTAAAGCATTTGCAAAGCACTTCTTAAAACGCCACAACATTCCAACTGCTTTCTATGATGTATTTACAGAAGTAGATGCGGCTAAAGCATTTGTTGAAAAAAATGGTGCGCCAATCGTTATCAAAGCTGATGGTCTTGCTGCTGGTAAAGGCGTAATTGTTGCGATGACCAATCAAGAAGCATTCGATGCAATTGATGACATGCTTGCAGGCAATAAATTTGGTGATGCAGGTTCACGCGTTGTGATCGAAGAATTCTTGGCAGGTGAAGAAGCATCTTTCATTTGCATGATTGATGGCGACAACATCTTGCCGATGGCGACTTCACAAGATCACAAACGTATCTTTGAAGGTGACCAAGGTCCAAACACTGGCGGTATGGGTGCTTACTCTCCTGCGCCTGTTGTGACTTCTGACGTATTTGAAAAAACCATGAATGAAGTGATGCGTCCTACCGTTGAAGGTATGAAAAAAGACGGTCATGTTTATACAGGTTTCTTATACGCAGGCTTAATGATTGATGAGCAAGGTCAACCAAAAGTGATCGAGTTCAACTGTCGTTTTGGCGACCCTGAAACTCAACCAATTATGATGCGTTTAAAATCATCTTTAGTTGATTTGGTTGAAGCGGGTATCGCGGGCAATTTACCTGCGGAAGCTGAATGGGATGAGCGCAAGACTGTAGGTATCGTACTTGCATCTAAAGGCTACCCAGAAACATCTAGCAATGGTGATGTGATTTCTGGTTTAGACACAGAAATGGCTGATGCAAAAGTATTCCATGCAGGTACAAAAGCGCTTGAGAATGGTGACATTGTAACGGCTGGCGGTCGTGTACTTTGCGTAACTGCTCTTGGCAATACCATTGGTGAAGCGCAAGCAAAAGCGCTCGAGCTTTGCCAAAAAGTAACGTTTGATGGTGTTCAATACCGTAAAGATATTGGTTACCGCGCAATTGCGCGTGAAAATGCTTAATCCATTTCCTGTGTAATAAAAAACCCGCTTAGTGCGGGTTTTTTATAAATATGTAGCTCAAATTTGGGCTTTTATCATTTATATCCATGATTAAAAATACACTTTTATAGAGGTTCTTTAAGATAGTTTTTAAGTCTATTTTGTACTAATTTTTCAGTTAAATTATCTTTGTAGCTAAAATAGATAATATCCACTCCATTTGCTTTACTGAGTTGAAGCTTTTCCTTATCCCTTTGCTTTGTCCGTTTTAAACCTTCTTCTCCACCAAATAAGTTGACAGCAAGATAGTGTTGTTGCCCTTGGTACTCAATCGCTAAATTTAGCTCAGGGATATAGACATCAAACCTTTGTCGATTCAACCAACTTGGTGATGCTTCTCTTTGAACCGTGTATTGAGGAAATAGCAGATTGATATAGTTAAATAATAAGGTTTCGTTAACCCACCTTTCACCTATACGTGCAACACCTTTTAACTCTCTAATATGGTTTTCCGCATCCCTTTCACTGATACCTTCCTGAAATGCGTATTTAGCAATGTACGCGCCATATTTAGCTTTAAAAGCCGAGCCATACATTTTGTGGCAATAGATTAAATCTGAATTGGTATTGGTGCAGATATGGCAAATCGAAACTTTAACAGATTTATGTTCTAACGCATTTTTAAGGTGAGTGTGGCGTACAGCCAACCCAATCTGATTTTGGGCAAGAGCACCCTTAAAACATGAGCAAAAGAAACTTTCTCCTGTCATTTTGTTATAGAAAGTCTGCCGCCACTCATAAAAGCCTAATTTTGATGGTAATAAACTTTTTGGTGGTGTCATTCGTGAATAAAGCTTTGTTAATAATGCTTGTGGAAATTCAACGGAAAGAAGCTGTATTGATGTTTTGTTTTTGGTTTTCATTTTTGTATTTTTAATATTGTACTTCCTAGTTATTCCTCCTCCATAAAGGAAATCACACAATATAATAAATGAAGGTAGTTTAACTTCCGTAACATCCAGATCTATGTCCTTATCACTGATTAGCTCAAATTGAAGATAAGGGATTATCATTTTCCCTTTGTCTATATACTCTTTCAGTGATAAGTGATCATCATAGTACCCAAATGTGTAATTCTGCTTTATTTCAGTTATTGAGATTGAATCCGGAGTACTAAAAAAGTGAATAAGAGCTTCATATAAATCTTCAAAAACTGTTGTTTTTTCCCGCCCAAGATATTCTTGGCATAATACGAGAAATTCATCCTCTGAAAATTTGTATTGCAACTCCATATTTACTCCTTATCAACTAAATATATGTAAAAGCCTATTAAGAGTAGTTCATCAAATCAAATTACATCTCCCTAAAATACTATTCACTTATATCAATTCCATCATCATGTACACTATAAAATATTTACATTAATCTTAGTAAGAAAACACCCATACAAATTAATATTTAATATGCATATTTTTATTCAAACCCCTTGCCTCATCCTCCGCCAATGGCAAGATTCCGACACTGCTCCATTCATCCACATGTGTGCAGATGATGACGTCATGCGCTATTTCCCTAACAAACTTGATGCTTCCGAAGCGACTGCATTTATGCAACGCCTACGTGATGCAATCGAAACACGCGGTTGGGGTTTATATGCCGTCGAGCTTAAAGCCACAGGCGAATTTATTGGCTTTATCGGCTTACACGTACATCCACCTGAGTTCGAAATCGCAGATGCCCCTGAAATTGGTTGGCGCTTACTGCCGCAATATTGGCATCAAGGCTATGCCACCGAAGGTGCGAAAGCAGTTCTCAAACATGCTTTTCGAAATCTAAGACTTGAGAAAGTCATTTCATTTACAGCGTGTCTAAATAAACCATCCGAACATGTTATGCAAAAAATTGGTATGCAAAAAGTCCGTGAGTTTAATCATCCACTTGTACCCCTAGAGCACCCCTTAAATAAACACGTGCTGTATGAAATACAACGTAGTGATTATTTGCACATTCCATTTTGCTAATTGAATATTTATTCACAGCAAAACCAAAGCACATTAACTCTGCCAAACAGTGGTTATAGGTGATGTTAAATACTTTAATTTTTGTTACCGCAGGAATTCGTATAAGAAAGCTAAATCATTCATTAAATCATATAAAAAAACCCTACTAAATGCGGGGTTAAGAAAAAATATCAAATTCGATCACTAGCAATTAAAACATCTTGAGGTGTAAGCTGAAGCAACTGCAAACCTGTCTAAGCATGCTTAATCAAAATGGTATACATAGTCGACAACATCGGTACATTGCACTTTAAAAATAGAATCTTGTGGAACAATAAAGCTTTCGCCAGACGTATATTGAACAAACTCGCCCTGCTCTCCAATTTGCACAACACACTGCCCCGATGTGATTTCAACACATTCTTTCACATGCGCCTCAAACGTCATAGGTTGGTCTGATGGCAAAAATACACCGATGGTTTTTTGACTACCATCTTCCATTTTTAAAACATGGCTCACCGATCTACCGCCATAATGAACTGTAGGCTTTTTTACAACTGAGACGAAATCAAACTGATTTGACATAGTGTGCCTCACATAGCAATTTATTATGATCAATTATTAAGCAGCTTATATTAAACAATATAGCGGATTCAATCTTCCTCAGATTTAGATCTAAGATTTTGAAAAACCATGAATCAGAGTTGAACTTCAAATATATCAATGAAGATTTCAACTCAGCTTAGATTGAAACTCTCCGTTATTTTTACATATGAATGTTACAAATTTTGTGTATGACAGGACTTATTTCATTTTTATCATTTTTTCAGCAATACATTTTAAAATTTGTTATATAGACCTAAACTTATACAAATGACGTACTTAAATAGTTTAATTATAAATAATATATTGTTTTTACTTATTAAATTATTTAATTAAACATATTCCATATACATTTTTGCTGCTAAGCATAACTTTTTAAATCACTATATTGAATAATAAAAAATTGATATGATGCCTAGCGAAATATAGAGATTTGCTTTATTAAATCTTTTGTTTACAGCAGCTTGCAATGGCTATCTTTTCCCATTTGGAAATAGACTCAGATCTAATTGTATAAGTCTGTGTAGCATTTTAAATTATTAAGCATCTATCAGCCTGTCTGATAAAAGACTTAAGTAAATCTCTCCATAATATGATTTGTGAATTTATTAATTTTATAAATTTACTCGGGTGAATATATGAAAAAGCTCCTAGGATTAGTTCTCGGTTTATCTGTGGGCCTTTCAGGCTGTGGTAAACAAGAAGCTCCTGCAACTGACGCCGCACAACAAAAAGACACTGCAGAAGTGCAAACTGTTACCATGGCTTCGACTGGTTCAGATGCTGATATTTGGCGCTATATTGCTACGCTTCCTGAAACCAAAGAAGCTGGCATTAAACTTGAAGTGAAAAACTTCACTGACTATGTGTCTATGAACACGGCTGTAGCGAACAAAGAAATTGATGTTAACGCATTCCAATCATATGCCTATATGGTTGCGTTTAATGACAACAATAAAGATAAAATCGCACCGCTTTCGACTACTTATTTAGAGCCAATGGGTATCTATTCAAGCAAAGTCAAAAAACTTGAAGAGTTCAAAACAGGTGCAACAATCGCGATTCCAAATGATGGCGCAAACGAATCACGTGCATTGTTACTACTTCAATCTGCTGGCTTAATCAAACTTAAAGCTGATTTTGACGATGTAAAAGGCACACCTGCTGACGTCACTGAAAATGCGAAAAAAATCGTAATCAAACCAATTCAAATGGCGACTGCGGTTCGTGTTAAAGACGAAGTTGATGCGATTGTTTTGGGTAATACCCTTGCGATGGAAGGTGGTTTAAACGTACTGAAAGATGCGGTTTACTATGAGCCAATCGACCAAAGTACAAAAATGAACGTGAACATTCTTGCTGTTGCTGCTGACCGTCAAAATGACCCAGTTCTACAAAAAGTAGGCGCGCTTTATCACACTCCAGCAGTTAAAGCTTACATCGATGAACATTTTGGTGGTACTAAAATTGATGTAAACAAACCAACTAGCTACCTCACTGAAGCAAAATAGTAATATAATTTCTTCAAATAAACAGGCAAAGTTTACTTTGCCTGTTTTTTCATTTCTGAACCTTTTTTGACGCTATGATCCAATTTAAAAATATCTCCAAGCATTTTGAGCTAAAAGGCCAAACCGTTACAGCACTGGATCAGATTAATCTGGACATTCCAGATGGCTGTATTTTCGGTCTAATTGGCTACAGTGGTGCAGGCAAAAGTACCTTAATCCGTTTAATTAATTTGCTAGAACGTCCGAGTGAAGGGCAAATTATTATTCATGATAAAGACTTTACTGCTTTAAATTCGGCAGAGCTACGTCAAGAAAGAACCAATATTGGCATGATCTTCCAGCACTTCAATTTACTGCAAACCAAAACAGTTGCAGAAAATATTGAAATGCCGCTTAAACTTTTAGGTGTTTCTAAAGCTGAACGCCAAAAACGTTTAGAAGAGTTGCTCGAATTTATTGACTTAAAACATAAGAAAAATGCTTATCCAGATGAGCTCTCTGGTGGTCAAAAACAACGTGTCGGGATTGCCCGTGCGCTAGCCAATCATCCTAAAATTTTACTTTGTGATGAAGCAACATCCGCTCTCGATCCGCAAACCACTAAGTCGGTATTGGCGTTATTAAAGAAAATCAATCAAGAACAAGGCATTACTATTGTGATGGTCACCCATGAAATGGATGTGATTGAATCTGTTTGTGATTATGTTGCGGTGATGGAACAAGGGAAAATCATCGAACACGGCTCAACCTTAGAGATTTTTAGTCAGCCAAAACACAATACAACCAAAAACTTTATTCAAACTGTATTGCAGCAACAGCTTCCTGTTAATATTTTAAATAATCTAGAAAATCAAAACCATAACAGTATTTATTGTTTAAAATTTCTGGGCAGTTCGGCACAGGAAACCGTCATTCAAGCGGTAATTAAACAGTTTGATATTAGCCTGAATATTTTGTTTGCCAATATGACTGAAATTAATGGTGCGGTGATTGGACAAATGTTCGTTCAGCTATTAGGTGATACAGCATTGATTCAACAAGCGGTGGCGTTCTTAGAACAACATGGTGTTGAAGTCACTCAAGCAGGAGTTCAGCAATGAGAGATTTAATTGTTCAATGGCTGACTCAAATTACAGCACCCTTTTGGAAAAGTTCTTTGTCTATGGATCAGTTCGTCACTGCCCTACAAGAAACTTTTCACATGGTGTTCTTTGCCATGCTCTTCGGCTGTATTTGGGGTTTTATCCAGGCCGTGATCTTATATGTCTCACGTCCACAAGGCATTTTGCCTAACCGTGTCATCTACCATGGTTTGAACCCGATAGTGAATGCGCTGCGTTCATTGCCATTTATTATCCTCTTGATTGCGGTCATTCCTTTGACCAAAGTCATTGTAGGGACATCAATTGGGACTTGGGCTGCGATTGTTCCGCTCACAATCTATGTTGGTCCTTACATTGGTCGTCTGATTGAAACATCGTTGCTCGAAGTAAATGACGGCATTATTGAGTCTGCTCAAGCAATGGGTGCATCTCCGCTGCAAATCATAACTAAATTTGTACTACCAGAGTCTCGTAGCTCTTTGATTTTAAACTTAACGACTGCAACGATTAGCTTAATTGGCGCAACAGCCATGGCGGGTGCAGTAGGTGCAGGCGGTATCGGTGACCTTGCTATTTCTTATGGTTATCAACGTTTTGATAGTAGCGTGGTCATCATGACCGTCATTGTCTTATTGATCTTGGTACAAATCGTACAAAGTCTGGGGGACTGGTTATCGAAACTGCGCTAAGCCTGCATAATTCATATATTTAAGCTCTCCTCGGAGGGCTTTTTAGTTTCTTAGATTCTAAAATTTAGTTTTTAATGCCGCAATTAAACCAAAATTTTTTTTAGTTTTAAATTATTTTGACGGCAAATTAGCAACACCATAAAATTTAAAATATAACCTTTAATATTACGTTTACAAAAACTTGAATGAGTACAAAATATCAAAAGAATAGAATTTTATATTCCCCATGCAAACTACACTGACAGCACAAATTTTCCGCTTAAATTTTTTTCACAACGGGGATATTGATCACTTCAGCTGCATCTGCATCCATTGCTGATTATGACTATGTCACTAGTATTAAGGTAAATGATGTTGACTTAGCCTTACCCTTGCCTGCATCAAAAGCAAATGCATTAATCAGCAAAAATCCAGTAAAGCTTAAAATTTGAATATTCAGAATGTACCGGCAATACTGAATTTCATATCACATCAAAAGGTAAATTTCTAAAATTTGAAATTTATGCAGAGGACAATCCTCAAGTTAAAAATGATTCATTCTATAAAAATAAAAGCAGCTTCGTCCAACTTGGACAAACCAAAGGGGCTGTTTGGATGGAATGGGATAACTCCACGCAAATACGCGATAAAATTCAAATTGGATCAAAAAACCTGACAAGCCAATATAACTTTCAACAATTTGTAAAAGACTTCCCCAAAAGTGCAAAATTAGCCAATCCAAATGAAGTTGCTTATGTGATTTTACTCTCACCTGCTCATGCCAAATCCGTGCTGAAAGAGCCGCAAAACTATGATCTACCCTATATTGGCAACTTAGCTTTCAAGTTTAAAAATGGTAAATTATCTGCCTTTTCAGTGAATCAAGGTATTGCTTGCTAAATCGTGATTGTCATACAGCGTTTATTGCTTAAACAGTGAATTTATAAATCTGCATAAAGCCATGCAATAAACGCAAGTTTGATCTCAGAGCATGCTAAAATCATCAGCTGTTTTCGCAGGGACTCATCTATGCACTTTGTACATCTTGGTATTTTTACAGAATTTTCCGTTACTGAATCTATTGTACGTATACCTGATCTTGTAAAAGCTGCAGCTGCAGATGAAATGCCTGCTTTAGCCATCACTGACCTTTCAAATCTACATGCTGCTGTAAAATTCTATAAAAAGAGCTTAGATAAAGGCATTAAACCGATTTTTGGTTCGACCCTTCGTTTGAATGATGCTGAGCACAAAGTCACACTCCTCGCGATGACCAATAAAGGTTGGCGTAGTCTGACTGAGTTGGTTTCTGAAGGCTATATTTCAGGTCAACAGCTTGATATTCCTTGTGTACAAAAAGATTGGATTTTAAATCAACACCAAGACCTGATTGTTTTACTGGGTATGCAAAGTGATGTCGGCAAAATGCTTTGCTCGTCCAACCCGCAAAAAGCTGAACCATTGTTAGCCGACTGGGTCGAAAAATTTGGCAATCGTGTTTACTTGGCTATTACCCGAACTGAACGCTCAGGTGAAGAAGACTTCATTCACGAAGCTGTAAAACTTGCGAAGAAATTTAACATAGGTGTTGTTGCACATAATGATGTGCATTTTATACGTAAAGAAGACTTCGAAGCGCATGAAGCACGTGTTTGTATTGCCGATGGATATGTCCTCGGTGACAATCGTCGTCCTAAAAATTATAGCCCTGAACAGTATTTCAAAACTGCTGCGGAAATGACTGAGCTCTTTTCAGACATTCCAACAGCTATTGAAAACACCTATCACATTGCACGACGTTGTAATGTGTCATTACGCTTAGGCTTCCATGATCTTCCTGATTATCCAATCCCTGAAGGTCATACCATTGACACCTATTTTGAACATTTATCAAAAGAAGGTTTAGAAGAACGTTTAGCGCATTTGTACCCTGTCGAACAGCGTGGTGACGACTGGCCAGAAATTCGTAAGCCTTATGATGAACGTTTGGCTTATGAAGTCGGGATCATCCTGACCATGCAATTCCCAGGTTATTTCCTAATTGTCATGGACTTTATTCAATGGTCTAAAGGTAATGGCGTCCCTGTTGGTCCAGGCCGTGGTTCGGGTGCAGGTTCATTGGTTGCCTATAGTTTAAAAATTACTGACCTTGACCCACTACGTTATGACCTCCTGTTCGAGCGTTTCTTAAACCCTGAACGTGTATCAATGCCCGACTTTGACGTCGATTTCTGTATTGCAGGTCGTGACCGTGTTATTGACTATGTTGCACGCACTTATGGTCGAGATGCGGTCTCTCAGATTGCAACTTTCGGTACCATGGCGGCAAAAGGTGCAATTCGTGACGTAGCCCGTGTCTTGGGTAAATCTTATGGTTTGGCTGACCGTATTTCTAAAATGATTCCGACCAAGCCTTTAGGTTTAAGTTTGGAAGAATCGATTGAGGCCGAACCACAACTCAAAGACATTGTCACCAATCCATCTAACCCAGATAACGACGATGCAGCCGAAATTTGGGAAATGGCACTCAAACTTGAAGGCATTACCCGTAACACAGGTAAACATGCCGGTGGTGTGGTCATTGCACCAACCAAGTTAACCGACTATTCGGCAGTACTCTGTGATGCAGATGGAACTAACCGTGTCGCCCAATTCGATAAAGACGATGTGGAAGCTGCAGGTCTAGTTAAATTCGACTTCTTGGGCTTACGTAACTTAACGGTAATCGAAGATGCCATTAAGCACATCAATGCCCGTCCAGATATCACCACACCTGTCGATATTTCCTTGATACCTTTGGATGATAAACCTGCCTATGCCGTGTTCGCAGATGCGAATACCACAGCGGTCTTCCAGTTTGAATCCGTTGGCATGAAAAAAATGCTGAAAGAGGCACGTCCAAGTAAGTTCGAAGAAATTATTGCCTTCGTATCGTTATACCGTCCAGGCCCAATGGATCTAATTCCTGACTTTATTTTCCGTATGCATGGTGGCGAGTTTGAATACTTACATCCACTACTGGAAAGTGTTCTTGAACCGACGTACGGCATTATGGTGTATCAGGAACAGGTCATGCAGGCAGCGCAGTTCTGTGCTGGCTATAGCTTGGGTGGCGCGGATTTACTTCGTCGTGCCATGGGTAAAAAGAAAGTCGAAGAAATGATTAAGCACCGTCAGATCTTTACTGAAGGTGCTGCAACCAAAGGTATTGATGCAGATACGGCCAACCATATCTTCGATTATATGGAAAAATTCGCAGGCTATGGTTTTAACAAATCCCATGCCGCAGCCTACGCCCTTGTTGCATATCAAACCGCTTGGTTAAAAGCACATTTCCCTGCTGAATTTATGTCAGCGGTGATGACCTCGGAAATGCAGAACACGGACAACGTGGTGTTCTTAATCGATGACTGTCGTATTAATGGTCTTGAAGTCTTACCACCTTCGGTCAATATGTCTTTATATAATTTCCATGCCAGCGATCCAAAAACCATCGTCTATGGTTTAGGTGCGATCAAGGGTGTCGGTGAAGCTGCCATGCAGTCTGTGATTGACTCACGTATCCAAGATGGCCCATATAAAGATCTGTTTGACTTCTGTCATCGTATTGACCTAAAAAAAATCAATAAGCGCACGCTTGAAGCATTGATTCGTGGTGGCGCATTGGATTGTTTAGGATTAGAACGCGCTGACTTGATGGCGCAATTGCCAGAAGCTGTACAAGCGGCTGACCAAGCCCGTACAAACCGCGAAACAGGGATGATGGATTTATTTGGTGAAGTTGAAGAAGTTCAGCGTAAACCTTCTAAACCTGTTAAACCGTGGTCAGATGAAGTTCGTCTTAAAGGTGAAAAAGATACTCTTGGGCTTTATCTAACAGGTCATCCGATCGATGTGTATCGATCAGAGCTAAAAGCCTTTATTTCACAGCGCATTAATGAGCTTACGCCTACACGACGTGGTGTTACTACAGTATTTGCAGGCCTAGTAGTCGATGTTGCCAACTTCCCGAACCGCATGATGGTAACGCTCGATGATGGTACAGCACGTATTGAAGTGTCTGCGAATCACGAACGTTTTAACCGCTTCAAAGACGTGATTCAAAACGAAAAAGTGGTGGTGATTGAAGGTGAAATTTATGAGCGTGAAGGTTTTGACCGCCCAATGGGTCGTCTAACCAAAGCCTTCAGTCTGAATGAAATCCGTCAAAAACGTGCCAATGCGATTCAAATCAAATTAACGCCTGAACATTTTAGTAAAACGCTCTCACGTGATATCCAAAATATTCTGCTGCCTTTTTGCAATGTTGATATGTGTACGCATATTCCTGTGCAGTTATATATTGACTACCCATATGCGACGGCTGACATTCATTTGGGCTTAAACTGGAAAGTTGCCCCGCTAGATGAGCTACTGTCTAAGCTGCGTGACTACTTTGGTAAAGAATCTTTGCATGTTGAATATCATGTCAAATCCAAAGCAGCCAAAGCGGTGAGTTATGAACAAGCCTCTATTCCTGCGCAAGTTCCTCCACCGCCAGATGGGATGAGCATGGATGATGCCATGGATTTATACCAAGCTGAAGCCAATCAATTTTCTTAAAGTTTAAACGCTGTTTGAACTGCTTTTTTAAATAAACATATTGGAAATATCATGAATCAAACTGACAATGCTGCGGTTTCAGCACATCTCTCCCATGTGCGTATTGTCATGGTGAATACAACATTACCCGCAAATATTGGTAGTGCATTACGTGCCATGAAAACCATGGGACTTTCAAAGCTGGTCTTAGTTGCACCTAAGACTTACCCGCATCCAGACATTAATGCCTTGGCTGCCGGAGCTGTCGATTTAATAGATCAAATTGAAATTGTTGAATCATTAGAAGATGCTATTAAAGATTGTCATATTGTCTTTGGGACCAGTGCACGTAGTCGCACCATTCCATGGCCTTTACTTGACGCTCGCCCTGCTGCAGAAATGTCTCTCAAAGCGGTCTGCGAACAACAACAAGAAATTGCCGTAGTATTTGGCCGTGAAGACCGTGGTTTGACCAATGAAGAATTGGCAATGGCTAACTACCATGTCACCATCCCTGTGAATACTGAATATGGCGTTTTAAACGTTGCCCAAGCGATTCAGGTGATTTGCTATGAAATGCGCATGGCTGCCCTTGCACATACTGAGTTAACTTCAAATCCTGATGCCAATATGCATGTGACAGATGACATTGATATGGAATGGGATGAACCTTTGGTGACCCATGAAATGATGGAACAGTTCTACCCGCATATTGAAAAAATGCTGGCAGAGATTGAATTTATGGATCCAAAAAATCCAAGATTATTACCTTTACGCTTGCGTCGCCTATTTGGACGTATACAATTAGATCGTATGGAATACCACTTATTACGTGGCATCTTTAGCCGAGTACAGGCTTTAAATAACGGAACATGGAAAAAATCTACAGACAATGAGGATCAATCTAATGCTTAAGCAGCTTAAAGAAGATATACAGGCTGTATTCGCGCGCGATCCTGCTGCACGAAATACGCTCGAAGTCTTAACGACTTATCCAGGAATTCATGCCTTGATCATGCATCGTATGGCACATGAACTTTGGAAAAAAGAGTGTAAAGGCTCAGCTCGCTTATTGTCTTCTTTTAGCCGCTTTGCCACAGGCATTGAGATTCATCCGGGTGCGAAAATCGGTCGTCGTTTCTTCATTGACCACGGTATGGGTGTGGTGATTGGTGAAACAGCTGAAATTGGTGATGATGTCACCCTTTACCATGGTGTGACCTTAGGGGGCACAACTTGGAATAAAGGCAAACGTCACCCCACCTTGGAAGATGGCGTAGTGGTTGGCGCTGGTGCAAAGATCTTAGGCCCATTTACGGTAGGTAAAAATGCCAAAGTCGGCTCAAATGCCGTGGTGACCAAAGAAGTTCCTGCGGATACTACCGCTGTAGGTAATCCAGCACGCTTTATCACGAAAGATAAGCCAAAAGATGAAGCGGAAACACGTCGTCGCGATTATGCAGAAAGTATTGGTTTCCAACCGTATGCTGCAACACAAGACCAAACTGACCCAATGTTAGAAGGTATGCGTGTGTTGTTAGATCGTATTCAGCACAATGAAAAACGTATGAATAATTTGTGTCAGCGTTTGTCTCTCCTTGACCCAACGTTCAAAAAGCAACAGCTCAATGAACAACCTTTTAGTCAGGAAGAACTTAAAATCATTGAAGATGTGCGCCGCGAATGCGAAGCTCAAAGTAATCAATCTAAAGCTTAACCAAAAGCAATCATAATAAGTTGCCTTTAACTTGCATGTTGTTCAGAGTTTTTTTAGACTGACCAACATGCTTTTTTGTATAAAATAAATTAATGGATGAATCATATGACGCTTAAGCCCTTGGCAGTTGCTTGTATTGCTTTAACCCTTGCCGCTTGTGGAAGCGCCCCAACTAAAAATAATGCACCTAAAGATGCCATGATTTTTGTAGAGCCTGAACTGACTCCACCGTTCTACGCACTCAACCCATTCAACTACGATGCGCCACCTCCTTTTGAATTAAATTTACAAAAAGCTGCAGCTCAGCCTGTGACTAAGATGGTGGTAACTAGCCCGACCGACCCATCTAAGCAACTGACACTTGAAGAAAACCGTCTGATTATCCCAATTGTAGACAGCAAAGTACGTTCAATGAAATTTGCTGCTTTAGCGGGTGATAATGAGATCGACATTACTGAAATTGATGATTTCTTACAGCTCGTTGAAGGTAAAGCTCGTCACTATCCACCTCGTTTTGTTCAACGCCAAGAACGTAAAGGGTTTGAACTTAAACTTAAAGAAGTGACGCAAAAATTAGATACCCTTGCATCTAAAGACAACGCTTCTTTTGATGTTTTAGTTCGTGCATTTAAAGCCAGTGTGATGGCACGTAACCTCGACTTAGGTTCTGTATACACCACTAAATCATTAACTTATGCACAGCGCATTTTAAAAATCAACCAAGATGATGCTGAAGCAAATTTCTGGTTCGGTTTCGGTTTATCTGAAGGTGGCGGTCAACGTGAAGCGATTCCATACCTAGACAAAGCGATGAAAGCGGGTGTTCAAGAAGCCTATCTTTCTGCAGCAAATAACTACATTGCGATGGAACAAAAAAAGAACGCAATTCAGGTCTTAAAGAACTATAAAGTGAAATACCCACAAGAAGGCGAAGTCGCTGACCGCTTAATTCAAGAAATTGAAAAGCAAGGCCGTTGGAATGTTTGGCAAGTTCTAAATCCACCTAAAGCTACATCTTAATTGTAACGATTTAGAAAATTCTTTTGAAAAAAGACCGTTTTAACGGTCTTTTTTCATTTAAGGCGAATTGAAAATCCTGACAATTATCGTATGATTTGAAAATATTCAACCCAATGTGCGACCCCTTTATGCAGCTAAATACTAAAACAATACTGCTCCTTGGAATCATGAGTACCAGCGTACTGAGTGGATGTCAGGTCGTCAGTGTCAAAAACCAAAAACTCAACGTTTCTATTGCCAATGAACGTGAAAGTATTATTTCTCGAAACAAACTCAGCGAAGCCAGTTTAAATGTCTTGTCGATGACAGGTCGTGAAGCCAAAGCGTGTATAGAAGACCCGAAAGCCTGTGTTGATGAACTACAACAGATCCCTCAAATTCAAGATGAACAATTATTGTCTACGGCAAGTGAATTATATTTAGCAAAAGCCATTGAATATGAGTCTTCTTCAGCCTGTAAATTAGGTCTTCTCAGTAGCCACAAATCAGAAGAAAAACAAAAAATTGAACAAGACACTTATAACAAATGTTTAGATCAACAGCTGACGCTACTGGATAAAAGTATTCGCTATAGCTACGCCTATATGTTTAAAACCAAACGTGCGCCTGCTGACCGTATTTTTGATAACCGCCAAGTTCAAATCCGAGATTTCTATAATCAAGGGATTGCTAAACTGGTTAGCAGCTATGCACTACGTTATAAACCGCAAGAAGTCACCCAACAGATCAAAGTCGGACAAACCACCTATCATATTGACTTCAGCCATTACCCAGAACTCAAAAATCGTAAAATTGAACAATTGATGTCAACTTATAACCTCAACTTCTCAGGTTTACGTTCAATTACCCGCCGAGATGGTTTTGGTTCCGAATTCCTTGTGGTTTTACCCGAAGAACATACAGTTGAAACAGGCAAAGCCAAATACATTATCAACCCCGTTGATTTTAAATATCCTTCGGGCTCAAACCCCAATATCCATCAAGCGCGCTATTTAGCAGCGACATTAACAGCTGAACCCGTAGGCGCAACGTCAGTGGATCAAATTTTAAATCAACCTGAGTTTCAAATTAAGGCCTACGACCCGTACAAATATGAACAGGTCAATATTGCCAATAAAAACTATGCGCTTGCTGCCAATTTTTCCGCTCCATATGGTCTTTGGTTAGCACAAAATAACTTGGGTAAGGCAGCTTATTTATCACTGATTGACCGAGATGAAAAACTGACGATGCCTCATCTCTACATGCTTGAACCATATAATCCTGACAAGAAAGTTATCGTCTTGGTACATGGTCTTGCTAGTAGCCCTGAAGCATGGATTCGTCTCACCAACGATATTATGGGCGATTCTGTGCTACGTGAGCATTATCAAGTGTGGCAAGTGTTCTATTCAACCAACATGCCGATTATTGAAAGCCGCTTCCAAATTTATTCCATATTGACCCAGACCTTTAATAAAGTCGACGCCAATGCTGCAGCTAAAAAAGATGCGGTCTTAGTCGGTCATAGTATGGGTGGCATTATTGCTCGACTACTGGTTAGCCAAGCGGATACCACGCAATCTGCTTTGAAAATGATGAACTCACGTCAATTAAATCAGTACCGAAATATTCCAGTCGTGAAGCAACGTATGGTAATTGACGATATTCCAAATTTCAGCCGTGCGATTTTCTTGGCTGCACCTCATCGTGGGACTGAATATGCAGATCGCTGGTTTACCAAAGCTGCTCGAAAAATCATTAAACTTCCAGGCGCTTTCTTATCGGCCATGGGTGATGTCTTAACCCAAGAAGAAGACCTGAAAGATTTATTCCGTGAAATCGACCATGGCTTAATCCAAAATGGACCAAGTGACTTAAGCCATCAATCTAAATTTATTGCGCTCACTGAAGATATTCAACCGCGTAAAGGCTTGAAGTTTCACTCAATTATGGGAAATAACACCAACAGCCAAGATAAAAATGTAATCTCGGATGATGTGGTGCCATACACCAGTGCGCATTTAGAGGGTGCTGTTTCAGAAAAGATCATTAAAGGTGGTCATTCAATTCAAGAAACCCCAGAAGCTGTACTCGAACTGCGCCGTATACTACGATTGCATTTGATTGAACTTGGCCTCTATAAACCATAATCCAATACAGCATTTAATTTGATCTACATATTTTAAAACCGATCTCAGGATCGGTTTTTTTCATTTCTGCATTTACTTGAATAGGCCAATATTCACATAATTATTAGATCTCTTTCATAAATCAAAAAACGATCTTCTTTTTGGTTAATATTTGCACTCCGGATTTCTTAGCATTCGTGCATAATCTGCGGATGAAATACATCGATTCAAACAAGCTTTCTGATCCTCAGT
>NZ_VPEJ01000109.1:0-1599 GCF_013417245.1 Acinetobacter sp. YH16042 | reverse complement strand
TAGCTAGTTAAATAACTTCACCAAAAAAATGAATAACTCAAACAAATTAGTAGTCAAAGACAATGCTCTTATTGATGCAAGTTTCAATTTGAGCTTGGTAGAACAGCGAATCATGCTATTGGCGATAGTAGAAGCTAGGGAAGTAAGCAAGCTAACACCAAATACTGCCATTGAAGTTTTAGTCAGCAACTACGTGCAACAATTTAAAGCAGACAGTAATAATATTTACGGTGCTATTAAAGAGGCAGCACGTACATTGAAGCGCAGAGAGTTTAGCTACCTTGATCGGTATAAGGGACAACCAGCTTATACAACTGCCAACTGGGTGAATAAAGTAACATACGTTGATAACAATGGTATGGTGGTTTTGTATTTCAGTGAAGAAGTGATTAGCTTGATCAGTAGACTAGAAGAACAGTTTACAAAGTACCACCTTGAGCAGGTCAGTAGTTTCAAAAGTAAATACAGCACAAGGTTATATGAGCTGATCGTTAAATGGCTTAGTACAGGAAAAACCGAAAAGTACGAAATTGAAGACTTGAGAAGTAAACTTGGCTTAGGTGTAAATGAATACAGCACTATGAGCAACTTCAAAATTAACGTACTAGACAAGGCTTTGGGTGAAATTAACCAACATAGCGATCTTACAGTCAGTTACGAACAATTTAAGCAAGGCAGGGCTATTAGTGCCGTTCAATTTAAAATTGAGCAAAAGCAACAACCCAAAAAACAAAGAGAAGTTACGTCCAAAGATCAAAATACTATCGACATGTTTTGCAATTTAACAGAAGCTCAGATCAGTAAATACAGCATCATATTATCCAAAGAGCACTCCATTTCAGATTTAGCAGGTACAAAAGACTATCTTGCATTTCAATCATGGTTAGCGAATATCCTGCGAGATCCTAAAGGCGTGAGCAAAGGTACAGCCGACAGAATATTTACAACCCTGAGAGAAAAAACCGACTTCGGAAAGTGATAAATTTTTATTGTCATGCTTATTTCAAGCGAAGCAGCTACATGAGCAAGGTATGAATAACACTCAGATTGCTAAACAATTGAATGTAGCAAGGATGACTGTAATTCGTTGGTTAGGGGTGTAACAGTGAGCCTAATTCAAGTTATTAGCGCTTTTGCGTTTATATCAATTTAGTGAATTAATTTTAATTTATGTACTTGAAAAAATGATTATCACCGCCATTAACAATATGCTAAGATAAGGTTGTCTAAAGTATCACTATGTACCTAATTATTTTATAACGCAAGTTCTTCAAACCGTTTTATCTTTCCTGCACGCCTTTAATTACAAGCATTTCAGCCAATTCTGTTATGTTGTGCTTTCGTATTGCCTGCCTTTTGATTGATATATTATTAATAGATACTTAGAGTACATATGAGGATTAAATACTAATTAAATTATAAGGAGAGAATAGAACAATATGCCTAGAAGAAAGATTATTCGTGGTGATGTAGGAGAGTATAGAAACTACAATATCAATGATATATACACATACGATCAAGTCCAATTGGATATCATCATTGACGCTCTGGAGTACTATCAAGAGTTGTCAGAGCAAGACAGTACCAGCGACTATGTTG
>NZ_VPEJ01000108.1:0-1617 GCF_013417245.1 Acinetobacter sp. YH16042 | reverse complement strand
ACGAAAAATCCGTGTTACTCATTCCAACCAAATAGCGTCAAAGAAAAGACCTATGACTGGTGCCAGATCGACCCTAAAAAATACTAGATGATCGGTACTTTGCTTGGTTTTTCTCATTACTGATCAGATTACAGCAAGCGCAAAGTTGCCCGACTTTGAAACATGGCTAAAGCCATATTTCAAAGAGTCGAACATTAATTCTCTTTGCACTGTGTATTCACACTAGATTGATAACAAACAAATTTTCTACCGTCAGGCTGAGTTATATAAAGATAATCCCCGACGCTGTTGTATACGGAACCATTTGAACCATAGCCATTATTTTCATTTATTTGGTAATAAGTATAACCATTTGAACCGTAAGAACGATCTTCTGTATTGTAATAAGAACTACCATCACTCCCATATGTGAAGTTACCAACATTATTATAAGAAGTAGTACTGTTATTTTGTTTTTTATTAGCATAATTAACTACGGCATCAGCCATAGCATTTAAACCATTTTGAAGTTGCTGATTTCCTTGAGAGTAACTTTGAAAATTAACACTTGGCGGTGGGATATATGTCCAGTCGTATTTATTTGCTAAGGTAGAAGTAGATAAAATAGTAAATGAAAAAAGTAGAATTAGTATTTTCATAATATTCATATTTAAGTAAAAATTAATTAATTTTAATTTGTTATAACTAATATGTATAGCTAGATGTATTGTAAGATGCCGAGTGAATGTCTACGAACGACTGAGCAACATTAAAATTTCGACCTACTTCATTATCAAGCGTAAGCGGACGAAAAAGCTTTATGAGAAATGCAAATTCATTAATGATCCTGAAAAATACTAGATGATCGGTACTTTGCTTGGTTTTTCTCATTGCTAAGCAAATTACAGCAAGCGCAAAGTTGCCCGACTTTGAAACATGGCTTTAGCCATGTTTCAAAGTATCGAGCTAAATTTTAATTAAACACGTTTCAAAGCCATGATATGACGAACCATATCGTTAATATGCTGTTTTGTTTCATTATCTTGAGAGCTTAGCCAAGTTACAACATCTGCATCAAAAGCCTTTGCTTGAGCAGTGGCATGGCGTTCTTGTAATTTTTTCACAAAATTTGGTTTTACTACTGGCGCATTGGTAGGGTCAAAATTTTTATAACGTTCTAATTCATTTTGCATGGTTATACCTCCGCTTTTGATTGTGCGATGGCTCAAAGCCAGTAATGATTCTTGCAACATCACCACGTTCAACCCAAACCACTGTTAGTAGTCTACCACGATTACTCAGACCAATTGATATTAGCCGTTGCTCATCGTAATGACCAAGATCGTCAAAGGAAATCAGCTCTGGATCAAGAAAAACGCTACATACTTCTTCAAAAGTAATTTCACGCCCTCGATAGACTATTTCCATTTTTTTATCGTGCCATTCAAATAGCAGACCGTAATACTCAATCAACGGCATGTTTAGCCTTTTCCTAGATTTACAACTTCTAAAAGTCTACTTAGAGGGTTTTACTTATTCAATAACTCATTAATTTAAATGGGTTCTAACATCTAAATTTCGTATAACAGCCATTATGTAAAATGAAGGTTTATAAATAAAATTAGCCCCCTAATTCTA
>NZ_VPEJ01000107.1:0-1648 GCF_013417245.1 Acinetobacter sp. YH16042 | reverse complement strand
ATTCCGGCTCTGCCTCCGAATCACGCTGCGGTATCGAAAGATTACAGTGCGTACCTGATAAGAGCACCAATCAACGGACTAGGGATTTCTTGGATTGCACCGTCGAAAGAAGCCCAACCTAACCAGACTTAGCCAGATTAACGAGCTAAGAGACCATGACCCAATAACTGATCATGGAGAAAAGCAAAGACAAGATGAAGATGTCGCTTCGCTCCGTTTTGATTAGTACCACATTGGGGCATTAGGCGTTTTTTACCTAGATTTTATCGGTGAACAATAACACCTAAACTCTCAACAAGCTGAAGCGCCTGCTCTCCATCCAACTTCACTCCATCTAAATTAATTCGCCTTGCATCAAGCTCGCCAAGCGCCCCACCCGTTAAATCACAACCAGTAAAATCAGCCAAAGACCAATCAAACGATGAAAACTCCCCACAAGAAAGATCGGAGCCACGAAACACGGCGCCAGTTATCACAGTGCCATTCCAGCGATTTTCCCACAGTTCGCACTTTTCTAATATGACTCTAGAAAAATTAGCGTAACTAAGATTTGTCTTGGTTATATAAGCACTACAAAACCATGACCTTGTAGTTATCATATTCATAAAATTAGCCCCTCGAAAATCAGCTCCTTGAGCTAAACACTCACTAATTTCAAGACCTAAGGCGCTAATGTTTTTAAAATTACTCATTGATAAATCGCAGCTTTTAAAGCTAGCGTTTTTTAGTTTGGCTCTATTAAAATCACACCCTTCCAAGCTATTCCTGTCGTAAAAACTACAATCAACAAATTCAGTATCAGTTAAATCAACCCCTGAAAAATCACAATTTGAAAAGGCAATATTTTTAACTCTATTCCCCGTAAATTGATCTCGTGAAAACTTTTCATTGATAAAGTGCTTTTCCATACATGCTACACCTGGTTATTTATACAGTGCAATCATTGTACATTAATTTGAACAACCTTAAACTCTAGCTAAAATTGATTCATACAATCCCTTTTATGTTAAACGGGCGAGTTAGTTTACTAAAACCGCCCATTCATCCGCATTAAAGCCCCTCAAAACGATTTTAAGACACGATCACCCTATCAAACACCCAAATCTACCCTGAAAGTTTAGAACGGTTTCTGTGCCGTTTGGCTTCGTTTTTAACATTATTTTATTAGCCACAAAAATTACCCCTTAACCTTCAAAATAATTATCTTCCCGTTTGACTCATAAACGGTGAACGGGCAGATAAAATTTTTATCTGTCTGTGAATCGTTGGACAAGCGCAGCGCGTCAGAAAAAGACTCGTAGAGGCTTCGGGGTATCAGGGGAAAGCCCCCTGAGTACGCGACGGTAATAAACGGTAAAAATGTCCCCATTTTGTCCCCGTTTGTGTATCGTCGCCCTCGTGCCTGTAATTTTGTATTTGGAGATATTTTTAACAAACCAATTAAAAACGCATAGGTAACACACCTTAGAGCCTTGTACGTCAACGTTTTTAGACAACGAGAAAAAAGGGGAATTAATGGCAGAGAGCAAAAAAACAACAACGGTGAGCTTTAGAATTGAAGATGATCTCAAAGATAAACTTCAAATCATTGCTGAACGAGAAAATAAAACTATCACCAACAAAGCACGTGAAATCCTCGCTGAATCAC
>NZ_VPEJ01000106.1:0-1672 GCF_013417245.1 Acinetobacter sp. YH16042 | reverse complement strand
ACCCCTTAACCCCAAAGGGCGCACTTTACTTGAATTTCAGCTTTTAGCCTCAAGTTAGTTTTATATCTCCAGTCAAAATGCCCTTAAGTCTATCTTTTAGGGCATTTTTTTGATCTTGGTATATTTACGAAATCTCACGTAACCCTTAAGGCGCAAGGCTTTCAGAGCGAATGTCTATGAGCGAACTGAAGCTTTATGCTTCTTAAATCCTTTTTTTCTCTGATTACTGCTCCCGTATGCGTCAAAATCGCTAGAACTTAGGCGTCGTCCCGCGCCGACACAAAGAAAAGCAAAATACTGTCATTTTGTCGCGTGTGCCGACCTACGGATCGGACATCACGCGATAAAATGACAGTTCAAGGATTTTTTAAACGAAAGCGGTCATTTTTCATTGCTATTGCGTCCTGCTTGCACACGGATTAACATAATCAGGAAATTGATTAAAAAATATTCAATACCCACTACCACGTAGGGGGGATTGAAAGAAATTTCTTAAATACCCCCCTTAATAAGATGGGGGTAACGGTATCCGATCCATGACGGAATTAACTTCCAAAACAGAAATGGAAGTTAAAATTAACTTCCAAACTAAAAATATTTCCCATAAAAAAACCGACCATATTGATTTATGATCGGCTTTAGTTTTATATTGGATGCACGGTTATTAATTACTGATAATAATTAATAACGAAAGTTATGTGGTTTGGCGACCGACATAAGATTCAAGATTAAATCTCCGTGCTGTTATATGATTATAACGTTCGTAGAATTAAAATAAATCCTCTTTCGTTCTTAATCCGTTCAAATAATTAATTTCCGTCCTTAATGTGGGTGGAAGGTACAGTGACGCCAGCGCATTTTAGGTTTAAGTCTGCTACTGGGGGATCTGAACAAAGCAGACAACGGCATGAGTAGTCATAAAACGCTGATCGTGAGTATATTGGGGTAATCCCTTGCGGTGATCATTAAAAGGCGTTTATAGGCGGTTTTGGACGTGTTCAGGGGGTGTTCTATGCCCTAACCAAAACAAGCGTAGCAATAGACTGTGATGCGCTCCTGTGAAGCGATGGCTCGGCTCCGTAGTGATGCCTTACATTGTTCGGGTGATACTGCTTAGGGTGCTTTTAGTGCTCTAGGGTGAGTATTCCCTGATCTTCTCCAACTCTCACCATAATGATAAATCACTAATACTTGAATAGTTAAATAAATAGAGGTTTTTTAAATGGGAAATATTGATATAAATCAAACAGTTGAACACTTAAAAGATTTGTTAGGCAAACAAGTTTCATATAGTATTTGTTTGGGTGGAACAACTTATCAAAGTGATGGTGAGGTTACTTCGGTTGTTTTACATCTTCATGGTGATCATGAGTTTTCTGTAGATGATGGGGATTATTATTCTTTTTCCGAATTGACAGAATTTCAGGTTTTAGATGATCGTTCTATTGTGGACGCTGCTTTTACTGGTCTTATAACGGATAACAAAGATTTTATTGATTCATTAAGCAAGCCTACCCCGTAGCCACAGGACTTGTAAGGGGTTCGACCCCTTAACCCCAAAGGGCGCACTTTACTTGAATTTCAGCTTTTAGCCTCAAGTTAGTTTTATATCTCCAGTCAAAATGCCCTTAAGTCTATCTTTTAGGGCATTTTTTTGATCTTGGTATATTTA
>NZ_VPEJ01000105.1:0-1762 GCF_013417245.1 Acinetobacter sp. YH16042 | reverse complement strand
ATATTCTTCATTTAAAGGATATCAATATGAGAAATCCGATACGTTGCTCTAATCTACTACGTAAGTACAGTTTAGTTTGTCTAGTAACGAGTATTTTTATGATACAGGCGCATGCTGCAAGCTTGCAGGTTGCGCCTATTTTATTAGAGTTTTCCCCTCAGGAAAAAGTTAAAGAGCTTTGGTTAACCAATACAGGAAGTGACGAAATTCGGGGCCAAGTCCGAGTAAATTATTGGACACAAAATAATAATCAAGATGTTATTACACCTACAAAAGATCTGATAGCAAGCCCCATGGTATTGACTATACCTGCTGGGCAAAGACAGTTAGTTCGCTTGATTCGTAGCGCAAATAACAATCTTTCATCTGAACAAGCCTATCGACTCATCGTCGATGAATTACCTAATCCAAAAACTGAAGAGAAAAGCGGGTTGCAGCTTTTGCTGAAATATTCGATCCCAGTTTTCTTTAAAACATCACATATAAATGCTGTAGATCAAGGCTTAACTTCTTTAAAAGGCATGACATTTAAATATACGGATCATCAATTACTAGTCATCAATAAAACTACAAGTTATAAGCGTTTTAGCCAGTTTGCTTATGTAGATTCTCAAGGTAAAAAGACACCAATTCAAATGGGACTGATGGGCTATGTTCTAAATGGTCAGAGTATGCAATGGCCTATCCCTAAACAACTGAATATTCAACCGACTGGAAAGTTTGTTGCTGTTGTGAACATGGATGTACGTGAACAAATACTTCAAGTAGCACATTGATGTATTCATCAATTTTGGAGTGGTTTTGTGAGTGTACAGATTAGTGATTTGCTATTTGCAGGAGCAATCATTGCAGTGGCACCCAATACACTTGCACAAGTCAGCGATCCAAAACTGATTCAAGATATGCAGCAAGATTTATATTTAGATGTCGAACTAAATCAATCAGCACAACCAGAAATAGGACATTTTTTACAACAAGATAAACAGCTTTATATAGATGTGACATCATTAGACAAACTCTCAATTCAAAGTAGTGCTCCTCAAGTCTTGGTTGACCAAACAAACTATATTTCTTTAGATGCTATTAACGGGCTAAGTTATCAATATGACAATCTAAACCAGAAAATCACCATACAAGTCCCTATTGAATTATTAAGTGCAAAAAACCAATATAGTTATCAAGCTAAATCTGTAGCAACGGTTAATCCCCAGCAAGAAAGACAAGGCTTACTTTTAAACTATACGGCTTTTGCACAACAAACTGATGATCATTTTTCATTTAATGGATGGAATGAACTTCGTTATTTTGGTCTATTCAATGGTGTACTGAGTATTTCAGGTAATTATCAATATCAAGATAATCAGTTTACTGATCGTCAAATTCTAGATACGTATTGGGAGAAAGACTTCCCAGAGCAAATGCTTCGTTTACGTTTGGGCGATGCGCAAAGTGATGCTTTAACGTGGACACGCTCTACTCGGATTAGTGGTCTAAGTTTGGCTAAAAATTTCGCATTACAGCCTTATACGGTTACAACCCCATTAATGAGTTTTAAAGGGCAGGTTGCACTCCCTTCACAGATTGACCTTATCATTAATGGAATCAAGCAATCATCACAGAATGTAGTGCCAGGGCAGTTTGATATTCAAACTACACCGAGTATTACAGGTGCTGGCAATGCACAAATGGTCATTACTGACATCAATGGCCAACAACAAGTCCAAAATTTTTCACTCTATCGCGCAAATCACTTACTGGCACG
>NZ_VPEJ01000104.1:0-1850 GCF_013417245.1 Acinetobacter sp. YH16042 | reverse complement strand
ATGATAGATATTGTATGCGATTTGGCTCGCTATCATTCAGGTATAGTCTTTTGATAAAAAAAGCATGACTAAAAGCCATGCCTTGGGAATTCGTATAACGTGTATTATGTTAATTGTAGGAAAACTCAATAATTTTCTCTTTTCATTACTTTTCAAAAATATATTTTTTTTCCATGCTTATAGGACAAATAAACATATATTGAGCTTTAAACATTCCGTTTTTATCTTTTTTAATTTTTTTTACAGTCTCTTTAGATTGTAATACTTGTTCCAAATTTGCTAATAAATCTGTTTTTGCTTTATCTAGATCATTATTAAAAACACTCAAATTATATTTTTGATAATTACTCATGGCATAAGTAATAGCATCTAAATTCGTTTTATTATTTACTATTACGTCTGTAAAAAGGTCATATGCAACCAAACAGTAATTTTTGAACATATCTTTATTTCGAGCTAAAAATTCTTCTTTTTCACCTGCACAGCCAGATTTGTCATAAATAAACTTATTTCTATAATAATCGCTATCTTTTGGTGAATTTAAAATTACAACCCCATCCGGACTATACGAAAATAAATGATATCCAACATATCCTCCATAGGAATTTTTAGCATTTACTTCACCACAAACCACACTCTCACCAACAGAATTTTTGATTTCCCTTAAATTTTGAAACTTTGTAGAGTCAGGATCTTTCATTTCCTGCTTTACTTTACTTTGAGCCATATTTAAAAATTTATTTTTTTCAGCATAAACAGAACCAATTAAAAGAATATTAAGAATGATGAAGTATATTAATTTGTTCATGAAGTCCCCGTTATTTAATGAATAGACCATAATTTAACATAATGGTGGTTATACGAAATTGACAATATGTACAGGATTCTGTACATTTAGGATTGTAAAGTTTCAATCACTACCGCCTAGGTAGTCTAGCTAGCAGCGTTTTGACGCAGCTTACCCTATGAGGGATAGATATATGCATGTATTTACATATACGGACGCACGTAACAATTTAAAATCTGTTTTAGATAAAGTAATTGATGATGTAGACGTTGCTTTTATTACAAGAAAAGAAGGTGGCCATGCTGTAGTAATGGGACAAGATCATTACGATAGCTTAATGGAAACGTTATATCTCCTTTCATCTCCAAATAATGCAAGTCGTTTAAATGAATCAATTGCTCAATTACGTGCAGGGAAAACAAAACACAGAGAGTTGATTGAGGATGACGAATCGTAACGTCGAATGGACTGATAATGCCTGGGATGAATATATCTATTGGCAGACACAGGATAAAAAGATACTTAAGCGTATTAATACCTTAATCAAAGAATGTCAGCGAACACCTTTTGAAGGAACAGGAAAACCAGAACCTTTAAAAGCTAATCTTTCAGGATTTTGGAGTCGTAGGATTGATGAAAAGCATAGATTAGTTTATGAAGTGACAGATGAACGAATCTCTATAATTCAATGTCGATTCCATTACTAACAAGATCCCCTATTTTTAGGGGATTGTTTTTTTATTTAATACAAAATCTCATATGCGAAATTTAGGTGTTATTCCATATAACGCCATTAAAAAGATCTTTATCTTTCTGCCTATTTTCTTCAGTCTTACTTTCCGTGCTTAAAAACTTTTCAAAATCGGTTAGTTGACCCTTAAAAGATTCATCATTTTTCAGTTTGTTTAGAACCCAAGCCCCCAGTAGAATTTTACGTCTAGTATCATCTTTTCTTTGTCGATCAGAATTTTTCTTTTTTTCACGAGCAGCAATAGCTTGTTTTTGTGCTTTTAGTTGTCTTAATCGTTCTTCTTGCTTTGCAATTTTTTGCTCTAAAGTTTCA
>NZ_VPEJ01000103.1:0-1825 GCF_013417245.1 Acinetobacter sp. YH16042 | reverse complement strand
AAAAAAGTAGAAGGTAAAAAATCAGAAGCATCTTATATAGGACTTACGCATTGACGGATTCAAAAAAGTATTAAAATACTTTATAAAGTATCTGTGATCAGACGAATTAAACATGCTTCTACAGCAACTTGTACATTACCCATTTATATGGGCTTTCTCATGACAGAACCGAACTCTATTAGCTGCACACAACTTGCCGAGACTTATAATATCTCGCATGATAGTGTAAATCGCTTTCTAGAGCGTGAAGACTACACACCTCACGACCTATATCAAGAATCAATTCAACATATTGATAATAATAAACTTATAGTCAGTATTGATGATACTGTTTTAGATAAACCATATAGTCAACATATGGACTTGGTTAGCTATTTTTGGTCAGGCAAACACCACCGATCCGTCAAGGGTATTAATCTCATTACCTTGTATGCGACAGATCAAAATGGTCAAAATATTCCAATTAATTTCCGAATTTATGACAAATCTGAAAGTAAAACCAAGAATGATTACTTTATGGATATGTTAAGTGAAGTACTCAGTTGGGGTGCAAAGATTCAATTTATTACAGGTGATAGTTGGTATTCATCGACTGGAAATCTAAAAACCATAAGAAAATATGGTATTCGATTTATGTTTGGTATCGACTGTAACCGTAAGGTTTCCCCAGAAAAAGGACAATGGTTTCAACTGCGTTTATTGCCAGATTTCCATCAGGGTCAAGTGGTCTGGCTCAAAGATTTTGGCTTTGTACAATTATTTAAGACTCAGTTAAAAGAACAGCAGAGGTTTTATATTGTGCATCAAGATGAAGATGATTTATTGTCCTTTGAGGGTTTTCATGAATTACATTCAAGTCATTGGAAAATAGAGCAATATCACCGGGTGATTAAAACAGGTTTGTCATATTGAAAAGTTTCAAGTAAGACGATCTAAACTGATTTTGAATCATATTTTTTCAGCCTTGATGGCCTACGTTGAGATACAAAAGAACCAGTTTGAGCGGATCTTTGAAAATGTATATCGTTGGCAGAAGAAATTATTTAGACCAGTTATCAAAAACTTCATTGATGACTTTATTCTCGATAAAAATCATCTGCTACCACAGAGAATCTATAAATAATAGTGCGTAAGTCCTATAATTTTACAATTTGTGTTTTTTATCCTTATTGCACAGCTGTATGCTCGTTATAATCATTGCAAATACAATTTACTTAAGATGAATAATGAAGAGGTACAGCTTATGTTATTACGTTCAATTATTTTAATTGGTGCATCACTTATTTCTATTCAAAGCTTTGCCTACGATGCAAGATCATGTGAAATTAAAAAGCAAAAGCTAGCACAGCAAATGACCTACGCTAAAAAATATAACAATACACATCGTATTCGTGGTTTAGAAAGAGCGATGGCTAAGGTTGATCGCAAATGTGCTATTTACGACACGCGTTTTAAAGAGCAGAGCAAAGCGCAAAAATAAATTGCAGTAAGGAAAAAGGGCGAGGATCTAGGGTCTATCGCCCTTTTTTATTTCCAGCATTTCATTCTAAATGCATATTTGTGTGTCTAGTGTGGTAAAAACCGTGTTAATGGTGTAGTAAACGATATAACGAATTAAATATAAAGTGGAGTTTAAGAGATGCAAAATTTTGTACCCGTGCGACGCAAAAATTGATGACTTTATTCTCGATAAAAATCATCTGCTACCACAGAGAATCTATAAATAATAGTGCGTAAGTCCTATTATAGATAAAATATTGTCAATCTTCATAATATTTTGGCTTCGGATCTAGGCATATCGTCTGAGTATTAGAAGCCATTTAAG
>NZ_VPEJ01000102.1:0-1893 GCF_013417245.1 Acinetobacter sp. YH16042 | reverse complement strand
AAACCACTCAAGCATAAGGCCCTATGAATTGAAATTCAAGCGGGCTATATGCTATCGTGTTTTTCATGAAATGCGCACTTACGACTTGGATTTCATCCAAGTCAAAGTTTGCGTAAGGGGATTCCCCTTAACCCCAAAAAATTGCTACGCAATTTTTAAAAGCAAAAGCAAAACCATCACAAGGCTAAGGCATGGCAATTTATCACTGTACGACCAAGACCATTAACCGAAGTTCTGGACGAACTGCGGTAGCATCTATGGCCTATCGTGCAGGAGAAAAATTGACAGATGAACGGACAGGATTAACGCACGACTTTACGAGAAAAGAAGGTGTGGCTTATACCGAAATTATCTCGAACTTAGATACTCAAATTGATCGTGCCGAACTCTGGAATCTGGCGGAAAAAATGGAAAACCGCAAAGATGCCAGAACCGCTAGAGAATGGGTTATTGCTTTACCTGATGAATTGGACGAAGAACAACGCAAGGAACTCGCTAAAGACTTCGCCAAGTCCTTAGTAGATCGCTATGGGGTGGTCGCAGATTTAGCGATTCATGCACCCAGCAAAGGTGGAGATGATAAAAACCATCATGCACATATCTTGCTAACAACTCGCAAAGCAGAATTGGACCCTGAAAATAAATTAGTCCTTACTCAAAAAACGGAAATTGAACTAAGTAACACCAAAAGAAAAAGCCTAGGCATGGGAACAAGCCAGGAAGAAATTAAACAGATTCGAGCCACCTGGGCAAACTTAGCCAATCATGCTCTGGAATATGCAGGGTATCGGGAAAGAATCGACCACCGCAGCTATGCCGATCAGGGCAATCAGCTACAAGCCACCATACATGAAGGCAGCAAAGTCACCCAGATGCGTAGGAAAGGCATAGATACTGAGATCAGCCGTTTCAACGACACAATCAAACAGCAGAACAGCCAGCAGCTCCAATACCAACAACAGCACAAGGAAAAGACCTTAGAACAGGGTTTTAACCGTGTTGAACAAGGGTTTGAGCAATGGAAGAAAGATCAAGAAGCTAAACGCCTAGAACTGGAACATAAAAAGCGGTTAAAGCTACAGCAAGAACAAGCTATGAAGCTGAAACAACGCAAAAGCATGAATAGAAATGGGCCTTCCCTATGAGCAATCAAAACGATTTAGACGACCAGTTATATATTTTATTAGCTTCGATGAAGGAATACAGGGAAGCCATAGCAGACGATAAGAAGCGATTAGAGACATTTTACACCCAAGTAGCTAGTGGGGTACTAGATAAGGCTGAAAAGTCACTACAGGAGACAAATAAACAAGCTATAGGGGCATTAAAGAGCCGTATTGAGGAGTTAGATAAAGCAACTAGCCGTCTTAACTATCAATTTATTGCCGTGTTTGCCAGCGCCTTTGTAGCGTTGGTAATGGTGCTGTTCTTGGCGTTATTTTTATTTGTCCCAAGTATGGATGAAATCCAGCAGCGCAGATCGGAAGTAAACAACCTGAAAAAATACAGTTTAGATCTATCAAAATGTGATGGGAAAACATGCGTTAAAGTGATGACAAAACAATGTGGCTATGGGAAAAATGGCGATTATTGTGTGATTGACCCTAAATAATTGCCGCTGGTACTTTGCTCTGCTCCTCCCAAACCTATCAGATATTTAGTGTCGCAAAGTGGCTCGACTTTGAAACATGGCAAAAGCCATATTTCAAAGCATCGAGCTAAATTTTGATTTTTTATGTCATATCAATTTGCAAAGAATAAAGGCACTCTTAGATACTAAAAAAAGGAATTAAAAATGAGAAAACATTTGATTTTCCTAAGTTTTATAGTAATGGTTTTCATTTTAGCTTCGGTCAGTACGATCGAATAAGATCAGAAAAAAAGGCAAGAGAT
>NZ_VPEJ01000101.1:0-1913 GCF_013417245.1 Acinetobacter sp. YH16042 | reverse complement strand
TGTGATTTGTTAAAGTAAGGCAAGCTAGTTTCAATTGCTCTTTTAAGATTCTTAGCACTTAAATCAATCTTCTTATTAGCTAGGCTTGAAAAATCAGTACCTTTCGAACTATCTGCATATACCAAGGCATTACTACGGGTCATCATCGTAATGGCTGACCAGAATTGATAATTTATTTCAGCTCTAAGCTCAGCACTAAGATTGAGAGCTGAGTAATTTTTATAAATATAGACAACATCATCAAGATTTTTTAAAAGTTCCGAAGCAACCGCTACTTCAGAATTAACAGGGTTGGGATTAAATTCAATTCTTATCATTGAAGATATTAAAAAACCGAACAGGCGAGCCATATCCTGGTTTTCAATAATGGATTCATAACTATATTCCAGAGCAAAAGTATCCATAGCAGTTTGAGCCAATGCTTCATATAACTGTGAATCTTGGACTGGAATCAATTTGCCCTTAGTTATGAGAGAAACATCAGGATGTATGAAACTGGTGAATAAACCGGAGGCAATATTAAATTCAATATTAGATTCAAGCAGCTCATTCATCATAAGGACACGGATAAAGTATTTTGTATTTTTAATATTCTTATTGGTGGGTATCAGGCTAATCACAGCATAGATAAATCTTGAATCACCCGTTTCCATGTAAGAGACTTTTTCAACCTGATAAGGATGGCGATAATTAGCAGGAGGTACTAGCTTAAATTTTGGCTCTAACATGTTGATTCCTAAAGGACTCTAAGGAATGATAATACATATCGTAATGATCTATATATCAAGTTAATGAATTATCAAGTCTTTAAGTCCACTGACGCAACATTTTTCCAGAATAAGAAGAATATTAGTATTCACAATCTAGAACTTATTTATATTTAGCAAAATAATGATGACTTTAATTTTCAGGTATCTTTGACTCTTCTTTAACATAAAGTCTCTTATACGAAATTCTTATGTTAGAAACCATTTTAATTGGTGAATAACATCTTAGCTCGATGCTTTCAGCGTAGGCTTGAGCCTACACTGGAAGTCGAGCCACTTGCGCCACCCCACTTTAAAAAATGCTCCCATAGAAGCAGCGCAAGTACCGCTAGCCCTCTAAGACATATCCAGAATCAACAGCCCAAGTTTCGCCAAGCTGTGCTCCCTCTAGCAAGCTGTCTCGATCAAAAAAATGCAGTGTGTCAAAAAACATCTTTCGAGCATCTTCAACCGTGCCATGCCCACCTTGGACGTAGTCCTTCGGCCAGTCTTCATTTTTTTGCTCATTTTCCCAAAGTGCTTCTTTGGAAAAATTTGCACTGACATAGATCGGCGTGTAGTCATATGTTCCACTCAAAAGAGCTTGAAAAACAAGCTCTTTGGGGCAATCTGGTGCGAGTGTGAAAGTTGTCATAAGTCCTCTGTGTGTACTAGAGATGGCTCGATCTCGGCCATCTTGATGATAAAAGAAAGGGCTGTCATGGCTTGATCATCCAAGGAGTCTATGAAAGTCCGTACCGTCCCCATGTCCGCTTTTTTTAGGTCGGCAAAAGAGCTTTTTAAAAGCTCTACATCCATAGATGCGATAGAAAGAGCAAGATCAAAAGTATGATCTAAATCTTTGAAAGCCACGCCACCTAAGGCTTTACTAAAGTAGTGGCTAAAAGCGTGTACCTTAAAAAATAGATTTTCTTCAAAAGTTCTTTGCATATTCCCCCCATCCCTCATAAGTCACAAAGTGGAATCTTTTTCTAAAAGAATCATTTATAGGGCGAATTTTTCCATCCACAAACATCGTCTCGATCTTCAGAAAAAGACGCTCAATTCTTGGGCAAATCCTTTCAGGACAGATATATACGACTTCTTGGACAGTCCCATCGACAAGCATCTGACAATACTGACTAAAAATTCCCTCATATCGCTTAG
>NZ_VPEJ01000100.1:0-1962 GCF_013417245.1 Acinetobacter sp. YH16042 | reverse complement strand
ATGGGCTGAGTAGAGATGAAATTGATATTGTAAACAAGATGATACGCAATGATGAGCGCATTATTGATTATATGACAAAATCAGGCTGTCATCTGAATTACGACACTCGACAAAAGCTCAATCGGACATTCTCACTTGAACGAACTTCAAACGAATATCGCTTAAATGATCTTGATAAAAAAGAAAACGAAGTTAAGCCGTTATTTCAGGCGAAGCCTGAAACAAAAGCTATTGAACGTAATAATGACAACGGATTCACAATGTAGGAGATGAAAAAATTATGAAAATAGATATTAGCGAGCACTTTGAAACATCATCAATCAGTGACGTTGCTTATGCTGCAATGCTTACTTTTTCTGAAATGGAAAATGTAGACTTGTCTTATTTACATGATGTGTGCGAACAATTAAATGCAGAAAAACATTGGCTGTTACAGCTAAATTGGTGTCATGAAAAAATGGACAATCAAAACTTTTTTACTTTGTGTAAAAGCTTGAACTATGACCCGATTGAGTTAAATCAAGCATTCAACGTGATCAAGCGTAAAAGTAGAAGATGACCCTTTATTTTTCTGCGTAGCAATGTTTTACATTGCTGTACTCGAAAAAAAAAGCATCTCTAAATCACTGTTTTTACTGCAGTATGCTTTTACTGAAAATAGTGCTACATTTTCATAGGCGAAAAAAAACAGGATTGCCGTCCTGTCTTTCTTCGGAATTTTAATTTAAATGCTTGAAAACACTAAAAATTAAACACCTGAATATGTCTTAATTTTAGCAGTGTTTGCGAGCTTTGCAAGCGGTTACTGTTATAAATGAATAAATGTGAAGCAAAAGACACTGATTTTCGGTCAATTTTTTATCAAGACCTACCGATTAAACCTTATTGTATGGACGAAAAACCAGGCTATATGCTTATTCGTCCCAAATCTATTGCGGTTAAAAAGCCCTATATTCAAGTTAATCCGCCACTTATGACGATTTACTTTGTCTTTGATGATGACAAAGAAGATTCCGCTTTATCCTGGTTTGACGCAGGTTTGCCACAGCCGTTTTGGACAACACAGAACCCAATCAACGGTCATTGCCATCACTGCTACAAGCTTGAGATACCGCTTTGTACAAGCGAGTTTGCTAGTGTGAAAGCAATCAAGTACGCACAAGCTATTTACTACGCTTTTGCACTCAAAATGGGTGCTGATCTCAGTTATTCTCATTTGATCACAAAAAATCCTCTCAATGACCAGTGGAGGACGATTTTTTGGACTGATAAAGCGTATTCGCTGGATTATCTTGCTGACTTCGTGGATCTGCCGAAGAAGATACCGAAAAAACTTGAAGTAGTTGGTTTAGGTCGCAATGTCACCATGTTCGAGAAAGGGCGTCATTGGGCGTATAAGGCGATTAGAGACTACATGCACCACAACTCTAGCCACGAGTGGGAAAGAGCCGTCAGGGCGCAAATAGAAGCGATTAATAGCGGTTTTGAACAACCTTTACCGTATAGCGAAGTAAAGGCGACATCAAAGAGTATTGCTAAATGGGTTTGGCAGCGTTTCAGCTATGGAGATTTCAGCGAGATTCAAGCTAAACGTGGTGCGAAGGGAGGTGCCAAGTCCAAACGTGGCCCTAAAGCTGATTCAGAGCGTTCAAAAAAGCCTTGGGAAGCCCTTGGAATTGGTCAAGCTACATATTATCGGCGCAAGAAAAAAGGTTTGATAAAGTGATAGCAGATAAGCCATATCAGATAACAGCCCCTCTTGGGGTTTGTTTTGAATCTTCCCTAGCTTTAAAGTGGGGGTTTTTATTATTCTTGTTTTATAAGTTAAATAGAAAATAACTAAAAACAATTAGAAAGTTCAAACACCAAACACCTCAAACACCAAACACCTCAAACACCAAACACCTCAAACACCAAACACCTCAAACACCAAACACCTCAAACACCAAACACCTCAAACAC